>JAJPJU010000118.1 GCA_021324035.1 Spartobacteria bacterium
AGCGCGCTCAAGGCGTTGAACGGCGACGCCGAGCAGGAAAAGCAGATCCTGGCGCTGGTCGCGGCGGTGGACGATTACATCCCCGTGCCGGATCGCCCGATCGATCAGCCGTTCCTCATGCCGGTGGAAGACGTATTCAACATTGAAGGCCGCGGCACGGTCGCGACCGGCCGGGTGGAGCGCGGCATCCTCAAGAAAATGGAGGAAGTCGAAATCGTCGGAATTAAGCCGACGACCAAGACCGTCGCGACCGACATTGAAATGTTCCGCAAACTTCTCGATGAAGCGCGCGCCGGCGACAACGTCGGAGTGTTGCTCCGTGGTGTGAAGAAAGAGGACGTGGAGCGCGGTCAGGTCATCGCCAAGCCGGGCTCAATTACGCCGCACAAGAAATTCAAGGCGGAAGTTTACGTGCTGAGCAAGGAGGAGGGTGGCCGTCACACCCCGTTCTTCACCAATTACCGGCCGCAATTTTATTTCCGCACCACTGACGTTACTGGCACGGTTAAATTGCCCGAAGGCGTCGAAATGGTGATGCCAGGCGACAATATCTCCATCGAGGTGGAGTTAATTACGCCGATCGCCATGGAGAAGACAATTCGCTTCGCTATTCGCGAAGGCGGCAAGACCGTCGGCGCGGGTCGCGTGAGCGAGATTCGCGATTAAATTACGAAGCTTACGCCAGTAACTCAATTGGTAGAGTAGCGGTCTCCAAAACCGCCTGTTGGGGGTTCGAGTCCCTCCTGGCGTGGTCTTTGGATGTTTGATGGACGATGTTTGATGTTTGATGTGATTCACCAAAAGCCATTCGGCGTTGGGCGTTCGATGTTGGACGTTCGGCGTTTATGGATTTGGGCTTGGATCAATCCAAGGCAATAACGATGGGAAAAATCAGAAACTTTTTCACCGAGGTAAAGGTCGAGCTTCAAAAAGCTTCCTGGCCGTGGGACCCGAAAGAACACGGGTTCCGCAGATACAAGGAGCTGGTTGATTCGACCCTCGTCGTCGTCATCGCGATGCTGTTGCTCGGCGGCTACGTCGCGTTGTTCGATTTTGTGCTCGTGAACGTTGTCCATTACTTTACCAAGCTGCACTGATTATGGCCCAGACCCTCGCAGGCAAAGATCAATGGTTCGTCGTCCATGTCCTCTCCGGCCAGGAGAACAAGGTCAAGGAGAACATCGATAAGCGGGTGAAGACCGAAGAAATGAGCGACCTGATTTACGAAGTGCTCGTCCCGACGGAACGTGTGTCGGAGATCAAGAAGGGAAAGAAAAGCGAGACCACACGGAAATTTTTCCCAGGGTATCTGATCGTGAACATGCATCTGCTCGACGAAAATAATCAGCTCGTCGGTCGCACCTGGTATTTTATTCGTGAAACGCCTGGAGTGATCGGTTTTGCCGGAACCAAGGATAAACCGATCCCAATGCGCGCGTCGGAAGTCGAATCGATGCTCGCGCAAATGAAGGAGCGCGAGGAAAAGGTGAAACCGAAAGTCAGCTTCGAGGTTGGCGAGACGGTCAAGGTCGCGGACGGTCCGTTCCAAAATCAGAACGGCATCGTGGAGGAAATCGATCCGGAGCGCGGGAAACTTCGAGTTTCGGTCACAATTTTCGGCCGGGCGACGCCGGTCGAGCTCGAATACTGGCAGGTCGAACGCGGATAAAAACCAGACAGGATTTACACGATTAACAGGATAGGAACTAACGAAGAGGAGACAGGGATTCTGGTTTTTGAAAAATCCAGTAAATCCAGTTAATCCTGTCTAAAAAATATTTGTTATGGCGAAAGAAGTTATTGCTCACATCAAATTGCAGATCCCGGCCGGACAGGCGAACCCCGCACCGCCCGTTGGCACCGCGCTTGGACCGCGCGGCATCAACATTATGGCATTCTGCAAAGAATTTAACGCCGCGACTCAAAAGCAAGCCGGTGACATTCTCCCGGTCGTGATCACGGTTTTCAAAGACAAGTCGTTTACTTTTATCACCAAAAGTCCGCCCGCGGCGATTTTGTTGAAGAAGGCAGCCAACATCGCCGCCGGCTCGAAAGAACCGAACAAGGAAAAAGTTGGCAAAGTCACGAAGAAACAGGTCATGGAAATCGTGAACACGAAACGCAAAGACCTGAACGCGCGCAGTGACGAAGCCGCTTTCCGCATCATCGAAGGCACCGCCCGCCAAATGGGCCTCGAAGTCGTCGATTAGGTCGAGAATTGCAGGGCGCCGCTGAGTGCCGCGAAAAGGTTTGTTTCAGAATTTCCCAAGGCACTCGTCTTGCTAATTCCCTTGAGGCCATGCCTTTGCCACCGCCCCGGACCCCTGAACGGGAGGAAATAGCTACTCTCGACCTTGCCGTTACAACGACGGCGGCGCCCAATGCCCACACCCAGAAAGTTTTGCTCCTCGAGGACCGCTCCGATTTCCGCCAGGTCATTCACGACTATTTGGAAAGTCGCTCCTATGAAGTCTCTTCGGTCCAAAGCGGCATCGAGGGATTGCGTAAAATCATGGAAGGCCGCTTTGACCTGATTATTTGCGATATGATGATGCCAAAAATGGGCGGAGAGATGTTTTATTGGGCGGTGACACGAGTCCGCCCGGGCACGCGTAATCAATTTATTTTTTTTACCGGCCATAAGAACAACCCGCGGCTGGACTTTTTCTTTCGACGGGTGCACGCAACCGTACTGTTCAAACCCTTCACCTTGTCTGCGCTCGATGGCGCGATCCGGGAGGTTGCCCAGAAAATATCCCGCCACATAACACTGAACAGCGTTCCGCAGTACCCGACAAATCGCCCTCCAAATGAGCGCTGAAGTCGTCGATTAAAATCGACATTGCGGCTGCGGACCGGCATTTTTTCGATCTGTGGCTCTTTCAGCGGACGACGAGGCGAAAGTTATCGCGCGGGAGCGGCTGAACGTTCTGGCGATTGGGTTCTACGTTCGCGGCGGAATCATGGTGGTGTTCAGTTGTTTTTTCCTCATCTACGTCGTCTTTCTCATGAGTTTTTCGTTTATCCCCGAATCGGCCTGGAATCAGGCGCCGAAAATTAAACCGCCGCCGCATGCGGTCGGTCTGGCGACGCCTACGCCCTCTGCGCGCCCGCAGACCCCAGGACCGCCACCGGTAATTATTTTTCGGATCATGGCCGCCGTGATGAGCGGCTTTGTGCTCGTTGGATGGACCATTGGAGCGCTCACGCTCTACGCAGGTCGATGCATCCAAAAGCGCAAGCGAAAGATTCTGATCTACGTCATGGCGGCGCTGAATTGCCTTTTCATTCCCTACGGAATTCTTTTAGGCATCTTTACTTTTATCATCGTCGGGTCGCCAGCTGCTCTGGAGGAATTCAAACACACAACATGATTAGAATCGCGGCGGGGCTTTGTTTTCTGGCAGTGGCTCTCGGCGCGTTTGGCGCGCACTGGCTGAAGCCAACCCTTGAAGCGAACAATTTGGTCGATGTTTGGAATAAAGCGGTTCTGTATCACTTCATTCATGCGATTGCGCTATTCGCGCTCGCCTTATTCGGATCGACGAATCGCGGCGCGTGGTGGTTGCTGTTCGCTGGAATTATTATTTTCAGCGGCAGCCTGTATGCGATGGGATTAATGAATCTGCGCTGGTTGGGCGCGATTACGCCACTCGGCGGGTTATGTTTCCTGGCTGGCTGGGCGTGGCTTGTAATCTCGCCACCCAGGTAGCGGCGGCTCACCGAGCCGCCATCGGAGCGAGCTCAATCGCCCCTACCTGAACCGCGGCTTCCATGCCGGGGGCCGTCCTGCTTATAATTCGCACGATATGGATGCCGCGAACTTACGATCAGTTCCGTTATTTTCGTCGCTCGACGCTAAGGCCACCGCCGATCTCGGCAAATATCTGACGATTCACGATTATCCCCATTCAGCGACAATCTTTCGGACTGGCGATCCCGGCGACGCAATGTATTTGGTCGATCTCGGTAAGGTCGGCATTCGGATAACCGATGCCGACGGTCACATCGTAACCCTGGCCGAGTTGGGCCCGGGAGATTTCTTCGGCGAGATGGCAATGCTGGACGGGCAGGGGCGATCGGCGAATGCCGTCGCCTTGGAGGACGCTCGCCTCGCCAAGCTCACCCGCGAGGATTTTCTGACGTTCATAGGGAGCGATCCGCGCGTGACCTTGGAGTTGCTCACCGCGCTGACGGCCCGCCTCCGTCGCACCGATGATCTGTTGCGTCATCGGGTATCGCGCAACGTCAACCAGGAGGAACAGGCTCAGCTGACATTCGCGGATCACGCTGCCGACAAGATCGCTGAGTTCGGCGGCAGTTGGAAATTCATCATTGTCTCGCTCGCGCTTTTTACCGCCTGGGTCATCACGAACACCATTCTTCTCACTCGCAAACCGTTCGATCCGTTTCCCTTCATCCTGCTAAATCTTGCCCTGAACGTGATCACCGCGATGCAGGCGCCGATTATCATGATGTCGCAAAATCGGCAATCGCATAAAGACCGTTTGCGCGCGAACCTTGATTACCAGGTCAATCTCAAGAACGAATTGCTTTTGGGCGATATCATCCGGCGCCTGGACGAGCTGAAGAAAAGACCGCGGGATTAGGCGTTTCGCTAGAACCTTGTGGCGGCAGCATTGGGAGAGTAGAGTCGCACCGATCAGCCGATGTTCGCACTTTTGTTCGACACCCAGCGAGTAGCGCTGACCGTTGGCGCGTTTATCGGAACATTTTTTGTTGCGCTGATGTTTGGGCGACTGCTCAAGCGCGGCACCGGCGTTCAGCTCGGCGTTCTTTATCAACTGTTTTGTCTTACCCTCGCGTTTTACGCAGCACTCGCGGTCTACGGCGTCCAAGCAGATTGGCGCAACCACGTTGGCGCCGCGGCGATTTTGTTAAGCACGGCGCTCATTGTCGCGGTGGTTAATCGTTACGTTTGGGATTGGTATTTCGAAAAGCGCAAACAAACTCCGATTCCCCATTTTCTACGCGAGGTAGTCGGTGGCTTGATTTTTCTGGTCGCGTTGCTGTTGGTGCTTAGCGTCGGCTACCATGCTGAAAGGCAACTGACGGGTCTTCTCGCCGGCTCCGGGATTGCAGTGATCATTCTCGGTATCGCGGGTCAAAATCTCTTCAGCGGGATCATCGCCGGTATGTCGCTTCAAATAAACCGGCCTTACAAGGTCGGCGATTGGTTAAAGGTCGGCGATACTTACGGCGAAGTTCGCGAGATCAACTGGCGCTCCACCCGCCTTTGCACCAACGACAGCATTTATCTCGACATTCCAAACAATGAGATGGTCGCGCGCACGATCACGAATCTCAGCTACCCGAACCGCACGCATTTCATGCGCCTCCAGATCAACGCCGAGTACAGTGCGCCGCCCAATCGCGTCAAAGAAGCGCTCATGCGCGCGACCATTCAGGTCCCCGGGGTGGAGAAAGACCCGCCGCCGCAGATTTACGTGAGTGAATACGCCGACTCGGCCATTGTTTATCAAATCAAGTTCGCGATGACCACTCACTCCGGTTACTACGAAGTTCGCGACGGTATCTATACAAATGCCTGGTACGAATTCCGGCGACGCAACATCACCATTCCCTTTCCGCAGCGCACGCTCCACCTTGAGCGCAAGACCAGCCGGCCTGCCGACGAGGGTCATGATGAAGCGTTCTCGATTTTGCGCGGCGAACCGTTGTTTCAATGTCTCTCCGACGGACAAATCGGCAATCTGGTCGGACAGTCGGACCTCAATCATTTCGGTCGCGGCGAGCGAGTGATTGAAGAAGGCGATGACGGAGATTCGATGTTTATCCTGCTTCAGGGTTCTGCCCGGGTCTCCGTTGCGAAGAATGGATCGACCATTCCGGTAGCAACTTTGCGGTCAGGCGATTGCTTTGGCGAAATGTCGCTTTTAACCGGTGAGAAACGCAGCGCGACCGTACAGGCAGAGCGGGACTGCTACATAATGGAGATCGGCAAAGAAGTAATGGGCGCAGTCATTCGCGAATCGCCCGATTGTATGAAGCAGCTCAGCGAGCTACTGGCCAAGCGAAGAATGGAAACTGAAGGCATCCTCAAGGACGCCGCGAGTTCGGCCGCAGACCACGCAGCCAGACAGCGCGAATACACCGCCAACTTTCTCAACCGCCTGAAAACGTTTTTCGCGCTCTGAAGTTTGGTGCGTGGCAGTCGCGTCGACTTCAGCGGCGCTAAGCAGCGGCAAAGCTGAGTTATTGCCTCTCACGTCTGACCGCTGTCATCTGATCTCTTTCTTTTTTTTTGCGAACTTCCTTTCCTCGATTCCGGAGAAATCTAGTGAATGAAAATTGTGCCAGATTGGATCTGTCAGTCTGCGAGGCACTATTTTCCTTTACATCATTCCATCCACCCTGTTAGACGCTCACGTCGGCAGGGCCTCGCGAGCAACTCGGATGGGCATCGCGAAAACCCATTCAGGAGGCCCTTATGAAAAAAACTGCAAAGTGTTTGGTCGCGACTTTCGGATGCGTCTGGATTGCGCTGCAAATTGGGTGTGAAACACTTTCAACCACGGCCGGCGCGCCTTCGTCCGGGCCGGTCGACGGGCTGCTGTTCTATTATCTGCCGAGAGGAAAAGTTACCATAAGAGGTTCGGCACCGATCATAAGCTCGGCGGAAACAGACAATTCGAAACAAAAGAACTCAAAGCAAAAGGATTCAAAGCAGGAAGCGTCGCCAGAGCCGACTGGTTTACTATCAACAGAAGCGAACGCCGGTCGTTTTGCTGCCGGTCAGGCGGGCGGTGACCAAAAAGCACCAGCAACCGGCGGCGATTCTCCACCATCAGGTATTTCGGGCGGGGATGTTACCGTCAATGTAACCGCCGAAGTCGAAGCCGACGAAGGTGCCGGTGCCTACTATGTCCATCCGCGAGCTAACTACATGTATGACGACGAAGTTAAAGTCAGCGTCAAAAAGCATCTTTTAAGTACCGGAAACGTTACGACTGAGGACAAAACGGCAGACATCATTGGGGCTATTGCATCCACTGCTAAGACCGGATGGCTCCTCGCTCGCACAGCTTCGGGCGAACCGACCCCGCCGCCAGCATTCACTTTTTCGTTTCATCCTTCCAACGCTTCCGAAGTGGGCTTCGTGGTCGGCGAACTCAAACGCCGTGGAATTATACTATCCGTTACAGCAAATGGTGAAACAGTGACAAAACGTAGTGCCGTCCATGATCCTTCAGACGCTGAACTGAATGATATGAAGGTTCGGGCCGAGCTATTTACAAAAGAAGGGAGCCCCGGACTACTTTTTCGACCCGCGGCTGTTTACAACATATCACTGGTGTCCTCGAGCAAGAAGTCGCTCGGGCAAGAAATCAAAGTCACCCAGCAATTCGTTTTACCCGACCCGACCCGATTATATGTGATGAGATATGACCGAATGGCCTTCGTAAAGAAAGTCAGACAAGTTGGCTTTACTGACGGGATGTTGACTGACTTCGACCAAAAGGCGCCGAGTCCGATTCTTGGATTTTTGGGAATCCCGAAGGCAATCCTGCAAGCCTTGGTTCCGATTCCGGCTGTTGGACCTTCCGGGAGCGCATCCTCATCTGGGATGAGCGCACCTAAGAGTTAGTTATAACCAGCGAATAATTTAAAAGTAGGACAAAAAATCTATCAATTATGAAACGACTTATATTTAAGGCTCTGCTGCTTGTTGTTCCAGCATCCTTTGCTTGCGGTGAGTTGGCGGATAGCCAAATACCGGCGGTGGCGAAACAGTCGATATTCACCTTCGAAGGTACGATAAAGGTGTTGAATAAATCCAACGTGCCAAATGTTTCGGACCTAAGTAAGTCGCTGATAGTCAGCGTTGATAATGTAAAAACGCAGACACCTACAGCCTCGAAAGCGTTCGGTTCCTGGATCGGCAAAGAGATAACGGTTCTTCGCGGATCGGATTCGGCGACAAACGTTGAGCTGAAAGTCGGAGACCGAGCGACATTTTACACAAAGCCTTTTCTATACGCCGATAACGTTGCTGTCTCGGCGATAGGCATAACCAAGGGTTCAGCAAGCAGCGGTTGCTGCCTCGGCAACATTATGGCCATGGCCGCTGAAGAAAAGGCGAATGATCTATTAAAGGCCGAGGTTTCAAACGCGGAAGCGGTTGTTACCGGAAAGGTGACCAACGTGCGTTCGCTAACGGAGCCCAAAATGGCTGCTCTGAAAATGATGAACGAGAAGCAGGTTGCGCCGCGCGTATCGGAACATGACCCGAAGTGGCAGGAGGCAGTTATAAGCGTTCAGGCCGTTGGTAAAGGCGAACCTCAGAAAGAGGTCGTCGTCATTTTCCCGGGCAGCGACGACAGAATGTGGGATAGAGCGCCGAAATTTCAAAAAGGCCAGGTGGGCACTTGGATCCTGCATAAGAACCAAATTAAAAACCCGAGTGTGGCAGATGTCCTATTAGCTCGCGAGACTGACCAACCGAACCAGCCGACAGCCTACACGACGCTCAACAACGAAGATTTCCATCCTGCCGACGTCGACGGAAAAAACCAGGCCCGGATTCAGCGGGCTATTGAGGAAACAAGGCCTAAGTAAGGTGATTAGCAGCCTCCTAGAAAACCTTATGACATCTTTGATGAAACAAACGTTACTCTGTTGCCTGTTCTGGCCGATTCTTTCGTTCGCGGATATCAAGGTAGTTGACGTTATTCCTAAGTCATTGAGTGACGAGACCAACAACGACAGTGAGCCAAATCTCGCAGTGAATCCGACGAATCCACGACAGATTGCAGCGTCAGCTTTTACCCCGGATCCTCTCGGCGGCGATACAGCACCCATTTTTGTCTCGATTGATGGTGGTAAGAGTTGGGCATTAAATTCAATCTTACCCAGTCAGATGGAAACGGGAGATATAACTCTCCGATTCGGTGGAAGTTCTAACGTTCTGTATGCCGCTATTTTGCGGCAACCAATCAAGGATCAACATCCCGAAATGGTCATATGTCGAACATCAAGTTTTACTGACCCGAAGCTCATGGACGAGTTGATCACTCGAAAAGGTGACCTAGGAGTAGATCAACCATACATCGCTGCATCAACTATTGCCGGCAAAGACCGCGTTTTCATCGGAGACAATGATTTGAATGACGCGGACGGACACACTGCAAGTATTGATCGCTCGCTGGATTCTGCTGCGGTCCCCGCGCCAGCTGGATTTAGTAATCCATTCCGTATTGAGACACGGTCTACGATTCAGCAAGATGGACCGCAGATACGCGCCGCGATCGCTTCTGATGGCAAGACAGTTTACAGCATATTCTATAGGTGGATTGGCTCTACTGGAAGCTCCCTAAACGTTGATGTGGTTGTTGTCAGAGATTCCAATGGCGGGGCAGGCCAGGCGCTTTTTAGCGACTTGAAGGATCCAAAGGATAATCTGGCCGGCGTTCGCGTAGCGACAAATCGGAGACTACCATGGGACGGTCGTTTGGGCGGCGAAAGACTGGGCGGTGACGTCGCCATTGCAGTAAATCCGCACGATATGAACTTGGTCTACATCGCATGGGCGGACGAAACCCGCGGATCTTATACTTTGCATTTGATGCGGTCCAAGGATGGCGGCGCAACATGGTCAGCAGACCTCCGGACGCTGAAAACCGCGAAGAATCCGGGCTTGGCCATTAACGATCAGGGCGTCGTCGGTTTCCTCTACCAGCAGGTAGTGGATAATGGTGCAGAACAAGATTGGGTCACGTCTTTCGAGCAATCAGCAAATTTCGATTCGTCGCCGAAACCAATTATTCTTTCCAAGTTTCCAGTGCCAGATTGGTCTCCTCACGTTCCGTTTATTGGGGACTATCTTCACTTGATGGCAGTGGGGAATGACTTCCATGGCATCTTTTCGGCTGATAATACCCCCGACAAAGCAAACTTCCCGTCTGGCGTGGTGTTTCAGAGGAATGCGGATTTCGGACGCAAAGTCCTTCTCGGTACAGACAACTCGACGATCATAGATTCGTCGATCGACCCCTATTATTTTGAAATCGCGGGATCGCCGACCCACTAATGATTTCGCGGCGTAAATTTTTTCAAACTGCGGCCGTGGGCTCAGCCGGCCTGGCAGTAGGCGGCACCTCCGCTGTCGCGCGCAATGCGGTGCTAACTACGCGGGCTCTCCTCGCGTCCGCAGGCACTGAAGGACCCGCTCCCGGTGGCTACACCAGGATGTTTCCGAACTTAAAGCCGGCGTCAGTGCCATCGCCTCTAGATACTGAGATCGGCTTGCATGCGCTCGGTGAAGCGATGGTCGATCAAAGCGCACCGACTAACGGAATGCGTGAGAGCAGGCCAACGGCGCCGACGGCGGGTTATACTTACTTTGGCCAGTTCATCGATCATGATCTCACGCTCGACCTGACTTCGCTCGCTCATGCGGGGCTTAATGCAGACAGCGTTGAGCAAATTCAAAACTTTCGGACGCCATATCTGGACCTGGATCAGCTCTATGGCGGCGGCCCAAATTTGTCACCATTTCTTTACCGTAACGAGACCGATCCTTCGCAACGCGGTAAAGAGCAGTTTTTGATTGGGAAGACCAGTGCCGGTACGCTGGACGATTTGCCGCGCAATCCGGAAGGCATCGCACTTACCGCAGATCCGCGACAAGACGAGAACCTGATTCTCGCTCAGTTGCATGTCGCGTTCCTAAAACTGCATAATTTCGTCATTAGCCAGCCCCAGGCGATGAGTGCTTCACCACTTTATCGGCGGCAGGGCGATTCGGATTTTGCGGTCGCACAGCGGATCGTGAGATGGCACTACCAATGGATCGTACGCCATGATTACCTCGAGACTATCACAAACGAAACGGTCGGTAAGAATCTTGCAAATTTGGAGCGAACCAAACGTGCATTACCTCCGAAAGATTTCAGGATACCGGTAGAATTTAGTGCCGCAGCTTTCCGGTTTGGCCACAGTATGGTCCGGAACAGTTATGACAGCATTAACAAGCAACAGAAAAACGTTGCCCTACAAACGCTATTATATTTAACGGGATCACAGGGTTTGACGCCGCCAGGAGATAAAGCCAACGTGGCGCTGCCGGCAGAATGGCGGGTATGCTGGAACAGGTTTTTTGAAATTCCTCCACATACGACCTGGTTAAACAGTGCGGAGACAATCGATACAAAGATAGCTGGCAGCTTGCATCATCTTGATGAACCGCGCCTAAAACAATTTAGCATTAAGGCTGCGACAGAGGTTGTGGAACCGAGCTTGCCCGTTCGCACGTTATTGCGCGGCTTTCGCATGGGCTTGCCGTCTGGCGAACAGGTAGCTAAAGAGGTCGCTAAACGAATGCCCGGGATCAAGGTCCTTAAAGAGGATGAAATCATCGGCGGACCGCATGAGGAGATTTTAAAGAATCCCAAGTACGGTCTTCGCAAGAATACGCCTCTCTGGTACTACATTCTTAAAGAGGCTGAGCTTGAAAAGGTGCCACTTCCCGGAACCGCCAATCCGCTTCCTGGGGCGAACCCACCGAAGTTTGCGAACGGTATTTCGCTTGGGCCTGTCGGTAGCTACATAGTGGCTGATACTCTACTTGGGGCGCTAGTAGCAGACCAAGGTTCCTACTTGTGGGGAGATTACCCGAACTGGCAACCTACTTTACAAGGTACCAGCTCAGGGCAGGGTAGATCGATGGCCAACCTTTTGGCGCTAGTTTCGACGCCTGATCCAGGCGACGACCACTGCGACTAAAGTCTAGTGGGGACGCGGGGTGTTCAGTCGCCAAGCCTGATAACAGCACATCATATAGTCTTCGTAGTGGTAATCCTTGCTCTTGTCGGCGTCTTTTGGTGGCAAGACAAAAACGTGAACATTCTCGTTCGATCTCGACGTCCAATTGAGGGCAAGCGTGTTTGCCGCCATGCCCATTGCGCTGGCGTTTGGCGCCGGAGTGGGATTGGCGCCCGGTGCGCTTTGGGGTTCGTAGAAGATGATGACGCGATCATCAGGAATGTTGATGTTACCGACTTCGGCGACTGCAGCTTTGGCGGACTGGGGCGACTTCGTTAGCCGGCTCCGAAAGGCCGGATCGCGGACGGCTTTGGTCAGCGTTGCGTCAAAAGCCAGGATTGCCGCATCGTAAGGCACCGCTACCGGCCATGCCGCTCGTCCGGCTGCGCGTGTCTTAGTACTCTTTGTCTTGGCAGCTGATATGGATAAACCGGCTGAGCATAATATTAGTACGACCGACGCAGCCCGCGTCATGTAACCCTTTGTTTTTTTTGATGCTATCTTATTCATAATGGGTTCTTACTTAGTTGTGATGGCCAATTTACGGCTTGGCATTAACCGCTCTAACTCGCGTAGACTCTGCGTGAGCCGAGTGAGAGTGTCTGCGAAACCTTGATCATTACGAATCGAATCAAAACGCGGATCAAGCTCTATCGCGCGGTGGTCGATCCAGCCCGTTTCAATTGCCTTTCTGAGGTTGAGAATTGCTCCCCGACTGTCTCCAAGAGCTGCCTGGTCTGCGGCAAGACTATACAGCAGCGCAGAGTTCTCGGGCACACTCTTTAGCTCTTTTTCGTCAATATTGAGAGCTTCATTCAACAGCGCCTTGCCATGTTGCGATTTTGTGGCTGACCGCGTTTCAATAAAACCAACAGCGGAAAGGAATCGAACTGCGCCCATAAAGTCCACACCGCCAAGTCGGTTCGACGCCAACTGCTGGTGGTATAATTTCTCGGCGGCCTCGAAATGATGGTTAAAGAACTCGATTAACGCAGCCATCATCAGCGGTTGCGGGTTGTCTTCGAATCTGCTTCGAGCCTCTTCGCACTTCGTCTTGGCCGTTTGATAATCGTTGCTGTAAAGAGCAACGGCACTCAGTCCTAGTAGGCCAACAGGTAGATCGCTCTTAAATACGATGGCAGACGCGTAGGCTTCTCTTGCTTTATCGTATTCGCCAAGATCCGCCCAGGCATTGCCGATATTGTCGGAGTAGAGCGGCTGAGTTTCTCTTCGTTCGGCCTTTTCAAACCAGCCAATAGCCAAATCG
>JAJPJU010000071.1 GCA_021324035.1 Spartobacteria bacterium
AAAAACTGGGCGGCTTCTTTGAAGCCTAACAGGACCGCGCCAACCATTTTTGCGGCCAAACGATTGGCCTTTCCCGGGATCGCGTTTGATTCGTGAACCAGGGTGGAAATCCCGCGCATGCGACCGGCAAGGATGGGTGCGGTTGAAGTGAATCCGCCCATGCCGAGCACGATTTCCGGTTTGAACTTCCGATAGATCGAACGGCACAGCGCAAGGCTTTCGGTGAAACGTTTGACGAAGCCGAAGATCCGGGGTGAACAGACAGACGGAAATCCGACCACCGGCAATTTCTCGAACCGGAACTGCGATCTGGTTGAAAGTGCCAGACTGTCGATCTCCTTTTCGGAAACGAACAACAGGACTTCGTGTCCCCGCTCGCGCAATACTTCGGCGACGGCGATTCCCGGAAACAAATGTCCGCCGGTTCCGCCGCATGCGATGATCGCGTTCATTTCGGCAATCTGTCCCTCACTAAATTCTTGGCGTTACTCGCACCTGGAGAGCCGTGCGTTTCTTGTTGGACGGTTCCAGGACCGCTTGCCGGTAAATATTTAGAAGTAATCCGACTCCAAATAAACAAGCCGCCAGATTGGAACCACCGTAACTGATAAACGGCAGTGGCAAACCCTTGTTCGGCAGCAGGGAAGTGGTAACGCCGATATTCACCGCCGCCTGCAGGGCCACCAGCGCGATCACACCGGTGGCGACGAGCAATCCGAAGCGATCTTTGGCGTGCAACGCAATGATGATTCCGCAAACGATCACAACCACGAAAAGAAACACCACCAACAGGCTTACTCGTAGCCCAAGTTCTTCGCCGATCATTGGAAAAATAAAATCGGTGTGAGCGTAGGGCAGGTAGAGCATTTTCTGACGGCCGTTGCCGAGACCGAGTCCGTCCATTCCGCCGCTGCCCCAGGCGATCAGCGCCTGCATTTGCTGCAAGCCCGCATCTTCCTTGTAACGGTCCAGATCTGTAAATGCGATCAGCCGGTCCATTCGGGCATGGGTTGCGCCGATAAAAATCACGCTGGTGCCGAGGACAGCCAGTAAACCGAGAAGAATCGGGTTGGTTCCGGCGACAAACATCATCACAAACGCTGTCATGCCGATCAATGCGGTCGTACCGAGATCCACTTCGAACAAAATCAAAGCCAGCAGCGCGCTTACGATCGCCAGCGGAATCGCGAATCCGAAAAGAGGATGGTTTGCCACTTTTTCATAACGCGCGAACCACCAGGCCAGAAAAAACACCGCGGCCACTTTCGCGATTTCCGACGGTTGAAAATTGACCGGTCCGAATCCGAGCCAGCGGCGCGAACCGTTAATTCGCATGCCGATGTGTGGCACAAAACACAGGGTGAGGGTAATCGCGGCAACGCCGAGCCAGATCCACCAGGTCCGTTGCCAGAAATGATAATCAATCAACGCGGCCGTAATGCAGATCGCCAGTCCGACGCCGAGCCACGCGGCCTGACGTTTTAGGAAGAACAAAGCGTCGCCGTGGCTGTCCCGCGCAAATGCGCTCGTGCTGAAGAGCATTACGATCCCGATCACGAGCAGTCCGAGCACTGCCAGGAACAGGAGATAAGCACTTTTGCGACGCATAACTCGACGACTAGTCGGATTTCTTCGTTGATTTGGCGGGAATTGAAAGTTTCTGACCGATTTTTAGTTTGCGCGGGTCGTCGATGTGATTCAGCGCGACCAGATCGTCGTACGGTACCTTGAACTTTTTGGCGATGTTCACCGGATTGTCGCCTTTCGCCACGACGTAAGTTTTTCCGGAATCGGCGACTTTCGGTTGCGATTTCGGACTGCTCTTTGCCGGCGCCGTTGAAGTGGTCGTCGCTGGCTGAGATTTTGGTTCCGGCGGCGCTACCGCAACTGAAGTCGCTGCCGGAGACGACGGAAGAGCAGACTGATGAGTTTTGATCGCATTGAACGCAATGATTCCGGCGACGGCGACGATGTGGAGTAAGAGAACGATCAACAGCGCGCGTGACAGCTTCATGCTCGGTTCGGCGAGATCGTCGTAGTCGGCCGTGGCAGTGCCGATCCGAAGCGGACGGCGCACCGCGGTGGCGCGAAGCTTTTTGCGTTTGAGCTTGAACAGGTTTGGCATTTTGAACTTCCTTTTCATTGTGGGAGGGCTTGGACCAGGGCGCGAAATTGATCGCCGCGGTCCGCATAACTT
The DNA here is from genome assembly GCA_021324035.1 of Spartobacteria bacterium. Classification (GTDB taxonomy): domain Bacteria; phylum Verrucomicrobiota; class Verrucomicrobiia; order Chthoniobacterales; family UBA10450; genus AV40. Next base: position 2,198 of record JAJPJU010000071.1, read on the forward strand.
TTGAACATGTCGAACGAGGATGTGCCGGGGGAAAAGAGAACGACTTCGCCCGGTTTCGCAGCGGCATGCGCGCGTTCAACGGCATCCGCCAAAGTCGTCGCCATTTCCAGCTTGAGGGCGCCGTCCCAATCGCGGGCGATTTGTTTCGCCATTTCGCCGATCAGAATCGCGGCGCGCGCTTTTTCGCTGACCAAAGTTCGGACGGGCTGGTAATTGAACCCCTTGTCTTTTCCACCGGCGATCAGGACCACGGACTTACTCTGGGCCTGAAGCGCTTTCTCCATCGCGTCCAGGTTCGTCGCTTTCGAGTCGTTGATGTAATCGACGCCGTTGATATTGCGGACAAATTCGCAGCGATGCGGTTGTGGTTCGTAAGCCGACAACGACGGCACCATTTTTTCGAACGACAATCCGCGCGCGTGCCCGGCTGCCAGCGTTGCCATCAAGTTCTCGATGTTATGCGAGCCGCGGAGCTTGGTTTCACTCATGCGCAGGACCGGCTGGTTTTGGAAAAGAATCGCGCCTTCGGACAGCCGAAAGTCCGCCCGATTGATGTAGGCGCTAAACGTGACTCTGCGGGCTGACAGCTCCGGGAGACTCTCGCTCGCGTTCACGATTGCGACATCATCGCTGGTTTGATTTTCAAAAATCCGCAATTTCGCGGTGCGGTATTCGGCCACCGAGCGATAGCGATCGAGGTGATCGGGCGCAAAGTTCAGCCAAAGCGCGATCGACGGGTGAAAGGTGCGAATCGTTTCCAGTTGAAACGAACTGACTTCGACGGTGAGCACGTCGTATTTGATTTTCTCGCGCGCAACTTCGGACAGCGGTTTGCCGATATTCCCGCAGGCGATCGTCTTCTGGCCACACTGGTTCAGCATCTGCGCCAGCATCTCAGTCGTCGTGGTTTTGCCATTGGTGCCGGTCACAGCGATGACAGGCGTCTCACACGAACGCCAACCAAGCTCGAGCTCGCCGATGATCTCGGTTTTGCGCGACCAAAAATTCCGGCCGAGCGCTGACCCAGGATCGATTCCGGGACTGGCTACGATCAAATCGTATTGGTCCGAATTGCGATCCGCGTCGGTTCCGCAGACTACTCGAACTCCCTGGCCGCGCAGATTATCGAGAGTAGAACGCAGCAGTTTTTTTTCGTCGGCGCTGTCGAAAACAGTAACGTTTGCGCCCTCGGAACGAAGGAGCAGAGCCGCGGCCGCGCCACTCAGGCCGGCCCCCAGAACTGCAACGTTTTGGTTCGAGTAACGCAAAGTTCCTACCTCAACTTCAATGTGGCGAGGCCAAGCAGCGCGAAAATTCCGGACAGGATCCAAAACCGGACGATGACGGTGTTTTCCTTCCAGCCCGCGAGCTCGAAATGGTGATGGATTGGCGACATCGCGAAAATGCGTTTGCCGGTCAGCTTGAAACTCAACACCTGAAGAATGACCGAGACCGCTTCGATCACGAACACCCCGCCAACGACTACGAGCAACAGTTCTTGTTTGCAGCAAATCGCCACAACCCCGAGCAATCCGCCGATTGCGAGCGATCCGGTGTCGCCCATGAAAACTTTCGCGGGATGACAATTGAACCAAAGAAAACCGAGACCGGCGCCAACGAGCGACGCGCAGATGACTGTGAGTTCCGCAGTGAACGGATAGAACGGCACCTGCAAGTATTCGGATAATCTAAAGTTTCCGGCGACGTAGGAGAGCAGCGCGTAATCGAACGCGACCGTGACCGTGCAACCTGTCGCCAAGCCGTCGAGGCCATCGGTGAGATTGACCGCGTTCGAGCAGCCCACAATCACCAGCCCGAAGAAGAAAAAGGTGAACCAGCTCATGTTTGCAACGACCGGGGCCTTGATGAAGGGCACGAATAACTCTCGCGCCTGAACTTCGAGCAACGGACTCATCAGGAATACACCGGTGATGATTCCCGCCAGCGCAAATTGAAAAACCAGTTTGATCCGGCCGCTGACGCCGGAGGTATTCTTTTTGGTGACCTTGAGGTAGTCGTCGGCGAAGCCGAGCACGCCGAGATAAACCATTGCGAAGAGGGCGAGCCAGACGAACCGGTTGTCCGGGCGCGCCCAAAGGATGCTCGAAATCACGACCGTCCCAATAATCAAAACGCCGCCCATGGTTGGCGTGCCCGCTTTCACGCCGTGCAACTCAGCGAGCCGGTGCACTTCGGATGCCTGGCGAATTGGTTGACCGAGTTTTAGCGCGGTCAGAACCCGGATCACCCAATTTCCGAACAGCAACGAGGCCACGAACGCGGTGATGGCGGCAGCGACGGCGCGGAAGCTGACGTACAAGAAAACGTTGAAACCGCTAACGTGTTCACTCAGGAAATGGAGGTAATACAACATGTTAGTGACGGGTGACGGGTGAAGAGTGACGAGATCCGAAGTGTTCGATCACGTCTTCGGTGCGGGCTAAACGGCTTCCCTTAATCAGGACGAGGTCTCCAGGCTCCGTGATTTCCATCAACAGGTCGGCGGCTTCCGAGGTCGACGCCACTGTGCTGCTTTGCTTCAACCCCGCGCGTTTGGCCGCGTCCGCAATGACCGCGCCCATTTCGCCGATGCCAATCAAGTGATCGACTTCGAGCGCGGCCGCTTCCTGGCCAACTTCCCGATGGCCGCGTTCGGTTTCCGGTCCCAGTTCGCGCATTTCGCCAAGGACCGCGATTTTTTTTCCGTCGGCGTGAAGTTCAACCAGGGTTCGCAACGCGGCCTTCATTGAATCCGGATTGGCATTGTAGCTGTCGTCCAAAAATTGCACGCCGTTGACTTCCTTGATTTGCAAACGGGCTTTGGTCAGGGGCGCGGTGGCGAGGCCGATGGCGCATTCTTCGAGCGGAACTCCGAACGCGCGTCCGGCGGCGACGGCTAGCAATGCGTTTCCCACCATGTGCAGACCGGGAACGGACAATTGGGCGCGGCAACGATGCGCGCCTTCGAGGATCGTAAACTCAGATCCGTCGGCGCTTTGCTCGATTTCCGTTGCTCGAAGCGTGCCGTTATTGATTCCGGCAAACACGACCCGAGCCCGCGTTCGCCGGGCGATTCCTTCCATGAACGGATCGTCGGCGTTAAGAATTACAGTTCCGTCGCTGCCGACTGCCTCGGCGAGCATTCCTTTTTCCTGGGCAATCGCTTCGCGCGATCCCATGAATTCGATATGGGCCGCGCCGATGTTGGTGATAATTGCGGCATCGGGAGCCGCGATTTTCGCCAGAGGCGCGACTTCGCCCGGATGATTCATTCCGATCTCCCAAACTGCGACCTCATCCCTGGAAGTAGCGTCCAAAATCGTGCGGGGCAGACCGACATGGTTGTTGAAATTTCCCTGAGTTTTAGTGACCCGGAATTTTCGGCCGAGAACAGATGCAGAGAAATCTTTGGTGCTGGTTTTGCCGTTGCTGCCGGTGATCGCAAGAACCTTGAGTGGAAGGGATGCTCGATAGTTGGCCGCGAGATTCTGATAGGCAAGGAGCGTGTCTTTGGCGCGAATGACGGCAAATTTACCGGCGCTTTTCCCAGTCCAGCTTCCGTCCACGATCGCCCCGGCGGCGCCGTTTTTGGCAACCTCTTCAACGAATTTGTGGCCATCGAAATTTTCCCCGCGAAGAGCGACGAACAATTCGCCCTTTTTAATTGTTCGTGAGTCGGTGCTGACTCTTTCAACGGAGACGTTTCCGTCGCCGCATTCCAGCGTCGCTTCGGCGAGCTTTGCAATTTGAGAAATCGATAACGAATTCATTTAAACTCTACCGGACGGCTTTCGATCGCGCGCCGCGCCACTTGAATGTCTTCGAATGGCACAGTGTGATCGGCAAACTCCTGATAATTTTCGTGACCTTTGCCCGCGATCAGCACGATGTCACGCGGTTGGGCGATCTCGATTGCGCGCGTAATCGCGGCGGCGCGGTCGGTGATTTTTTCGAAATGAGCGCCGCGAAAACCTTTTTCGACATCCGCGATGATTTTGTCGGGATCTTCCTTGCGAGGATTGTCGGAAGTGATAATCGCGAAATCCGCTTTTTGATCGACAACCTCGCCCATCAACGGACGCTTTTCGCGATCGCGATTTCCGCCGCAACCGAAAACAACGATCAGCCGTGCGGGATTTAGTTCGCGTAATGTTTTGATGACGTTGAGCAATGCGTCGGGGCTGTGGGCGTAATCGACAAAAACCTGGAACTGCCGCTTCGCCGGCACCATTTCGAGACGGCCCGGTACCTGTGGTGATTTGCCGATGCTGACCACGGCTTCGCGCAAACCGATTCCGAGGGCATTGGCGGCGGCGAGGGCGGCCACCGAGTTCGCCACGTTGAATCTGCCGATCAGTGGAACGCGAACGAGATAACTCTTTCCCCGCGCATCCAATTGAAATGAGGTGCCGCCAAACTCCATTCGATAATTGGAAGTGCGAAAATCAGCTTTCAGTCCTGTCCCGAAGGTGACGACGGAAACTTTCTTTGCGATTCTTGTGACCAGCTTCTGACCGTAGCGATCATCGATGTTAATAATCGCGACCGGCTTCTTCTTTCGTTCCTGTTGTGAAAGCTGAGTGAACAGCTTCGCTTTCGCCTCGAAATAGTTCTCCATTGTGCCGTGAAAATCGAGATGGTCCTGGGTGAGGTTTGTGAACACGGCCGCATCCCACTCGAGGTCGCGAACACGTTCCTGCGCGAGGGCATGTGAAGAAACTTCCATCGCGGCAGCCTTGCAGCCGGCATCTCTCATTTGCGCGAGCAATTCCTGAAGATCGAGCGATTCCGGCGTGGTCCGGGCCGCCGGCAAAACGCGTTCGCCTATTTCATAACGAACAGTGCCGAGCAAGCCGCACCGGACGCCGGCTTTTTCGCAAATGTGTTTAATCAAAAATGTCGTGGTGGTTTTGCCGTTGGTTCCGGTGACGCCGGCCATTTTCAGTTTGCGCGCAGGATAATTGAAAAACCGCGCGGAAAGGTCGGCCATTGCACTGCGGGTGTTTTCAACAAGCACGCGAGTTGCGCGATGGCCCGTGACTGCTGAATTTTCTGCGCGCTCGGCGACGATCACCGTGGCGCCTTTTTCAATGGCCTGCCCGATGAAGTCGTGGCCATCGCTTTTTTCGCCCCGCAATGCCACGAATAATCCATCCCTCTGCACACGGCGCGAGTCATACGCGATGCTTTCCACCGCGCGATCAACTGGGCCGATGATTTCGCGAACGGGAGCCGCGGCGAGAAGAGTTTTGAGCTGCATGAGGTTCCGCCATTTTTTGGCCAAGGAGTCAATGGCGTGAAGAACTGGTTAAGGCAACTCGCTCCACTGGAGTGGCCCGACGGATTTCCTCATGCGGCTCAAGATCGAGATAACGCGCCGCCTTTTCGGCGATGTGTGAAAAAATGGGACCGGCAACGGCGCCGCCGTAGTTTTGTTCCGGTTTTGTCTGGGCGTCGTCCAGCACAACCAATCCAACAAATTCGGGATGGTCGGCCGGCAGATAGCCGCAGAACGAAACGACTTCCTTGCCCTTCTCGTATCCGCCGTGCGGCCCAACTTTTTGAGCGGTGCCGGTTTTTCCGGCAATAGTAAATCCGGGAACAGCCGCCGCCGCAGCGGTCCCCCGATCGCTCACGACGCCGCGCAACGCGGTGCCGATCTGGGTCGCGGTTTGCGGCGAAATGACCTGTCGCAAAACGATCGGCTTCAGGGTGCTGATCGTTTTGCCGTCTGCGGTGGTGATTGATTTCACGATGCGCGGGGTCATTAATTTCCCGCCGTTGGCGATCGCACACATCGCGGTCGCCATTTGCAAAGGCGTGACGCCGATTTCGTGACCCATCGGAATATGTGTGATCGAAATTTTGCTCCAGGATTGGGGGGGGCGGATCAGTCCCGGAATTTCGCCCGGAAGCTCGATTCCGGTGCGATCTCCAAAGCCAAAGCGGCGAATGTATTCGTAGAATTTTTGATCGCCGAGATTAACCGCCATTTTTGCGGCCCCGATGTTGCTCGACTTCACCAGAATGTCTTTGACGCTGAGATCGCCGAACGCGGCGTGATCGTGGAGGGGGGTGCCGCCGTAGTTCCACATGCCGTTCTCGCAAAAGATGTAGGAATCGAGACCGAACTTGTGTTCGTTGAGTGCCGCCGCCGCGGTCACGATTTTGAAAGTGGAGCCTGGCTCCATCATGTCGCAGATCGCGCGGTTCTTCATTTGTTCCGGCTTCGCGTCGGAGCGTTTGTTTAAGTCGAACGCCGGCCGGTTCGCCATCGCCAGGATTTCGCCGGTCTGCGGTCGCATGAGAATAATGGTGGCTTTCTTCGGCGAATATTGATGCATCGCGGCATCGATTTCGTTTTCGACGATATTCTGCAGGTTCAGGTCGATGGTGAGATGAACCTCGTAACCATTGCGCGGCGCGCGTTCCTGGCCGCGGTAGAGGACAATTTCCTGGCCGGCGCGATTATGCTCGATGTAGCGATAACCGTCCTGCCCGCGCAGATATTCATCGAGCGAACCTTCAACGCCCTGGATTCCTTTGTGCTCGAAATCGGTGAACCCAATGACGTGGCAAAGCATCACGCCATTCGGATAAATGCGTGTCGCGTCCTGCTCGAAATAAACTCCGCGCAGATTCTTGGCCCGGAGTTGTTGCCGCAAAGGGTCGGCAATTGCTTTCGCGACTTCGCGTTTCAAAACGATGTAGCGTCGGTCGGTGTGCAGCTTCTCGGAAACCTCGCCGCGCGGAAGTTGCAGTTCCTTACTGACCAGGTCCACCGTCGTCTCGACGTCGGTAAGATGACTGGCATCAGCCACAACCGTCTCGACCGGAACGTTGTCGGCCAGGACCTCGTTGTTCGCATCGAGAATAGTTCCGCGCTCGGCGAAGATCGGCTGCTTGATGACGTGCTTCTCAGCCGCGAGACCCGCGTACTCGTCGTGCTTGACCATCTGGAGATAGATCAGGCGAAACGAAAACAGGCTGAAAAGCAGGATGAAGCCGAGGCAGATGATGGCGCATCTTGTCCGGCTGTTCCATTTCATCTCGAGCTCCGCGAATTCGAGACAGGTTGAATGGCGTCGTCGGGATTGCGATTCGGGATGCTGAGTCGAACGATGTTGTGCTCGGCGATCGGAATCATCTTCAGATAGCCTTCCTTCAACCGCCGTTGCAGGGCCGCGCGAGAGGTGAGGGCAGCGATTTGCGCGCTGGCCACTTCATTTTGCTGCTTCAGGTTTGTCACTTCGGTCTCCAACGCCTTTTTGCGATCGCCCAAATGATAAAGTTGAAGCGTGAGATAGACGTAGATCAGCCCCGTCACCGCCAGGAATCCGGTGAGGACAATCCAGCGCGCGAGCGACGCAGCGTTCACTTCGTTCCAATTTCGGCGCGACCGGCTCATCCAATTTTCTCTGCAACTCTCAGTTTCGCGCTGCGTGAACGCGGGTTCATCTTGCGCTCGTCTTCACCTGGCTCGATCGGCTTGTCGGTGATCGCGCGCAGATCGTAGTCCGGATTGCGGCGCGGTTCCGGCCATTCCGGCCGATCGTTCCATTCGCGGCTGTGATCGCGGAAGAAATTTTTCACGATGCGGTCTTCCAACGAATGAAACGTGATGACGGCAATCCGTGCACCGACTTCAAGACGCGCGGTCAAAACGCGCAGGCCCTGTTCGAGCGCGCCGAGCTCGTCGTTCACTTCCATGCGCAACGCTTGAAACGCCTGGGTCGCGGGATGGCGCCGGCCATGACGGCCCACAACCTTCTCGATCGCCTTCGCAAGTTGAAGCGTTTCAGTGAACGGCGCGTCTTTGCGCATTTTAACTATCAAAGAGGCGATCCGGCGGGCGGCAGGCTCTTCGCCGAGATCGCGAAAGATTCGGATGAGTTCTTCTTCGCTGTAGCTGTTTACCATCTGGGCCGCGTTCAACATTGATGCCGGGTCCATCCGCATATCGAGGGGACCGTTTCGCATCATGCTGAAACCGCGGTCGGCGTTCTCCAGCTGGCGCGACGAAACTCCGAGATCCAGAATTGCGCCGCCGATTTTTTGAATCCCGAGCTCATCGAGGATTTTGTCAGCGTCGCGAAAATTACTTTGGCGCAAGGTAACGCGGCCCCCATAAGAGGCGAGCTCCTCGCGGGCTTGCGCGATTGCATCCGGGTCCTGATCGAGCGCGAGCACATCGGCTCCGGCTTTGAGAATCGCTTCAGTATGTCCGCCGCCGCCGACGGTTCCATCGACAACCAGCGAGCCCGGATGCGGGGCCAGCAGTTCCACCGCTTCCGCGGCCAGCACCGGACGATGGTAGGTAAAATCTTCCATTTGCTGCGGCTCCTCTTCCAAAACGAGCGGACCAGTGGCAAACCAAACCGGCCGCTCAAACAATAATGCGTTCATTTGCGGGTTGATCACAAACCAATGACGTTGGCGACGTGTTGGTACGTCGGCGTCTCCTCCTCGTCCGCTCTCTTGCGTTTCTGCAGGTTCCAAATTTCAAACCGGCCCCGGCCGCCAACGAGGATGACTTCGCCTTTCAATCCGACTTTTTGGCAGAGATCCACCGGCAGCACGAGACGACCTTGTTTGTCGGCAGTGGTGTGCTGGGAACGAGCGTGGAGTTGGCGAAAAAAAACGCGCTTGTCGCGCGCGGAAACATTCGCATCAGCTTCGGCGGCTGCGCTCATACGAGAAAATTCTTCAGGCGACATGACCAAAAGAAACTGGTGAGTCGCTTCCGCCAGAACGATGAATTCCTCGGCAGAACCTCGGCGCCAGCGTGCAGGAATGGTAATTCGATTTTTTTCGTCGATGAAGTGACGAAATTCCCCGGCGTAGAAGCGTTGTTCAGGTTGCATTGGCGGGTGGAGATGTTTGCCATTCTAACCCACTTTTCCCCACTTTTAACCACCTTCCGTGCCGGCCGTCAATAAAAATTAATTGCCTTCTTTGGCCGCTGGCTGACCTCTAAAATATTGCCTCGTCCCGATGTCCCGCTTTTGCATTCTCCTTTCTTCCGCGCTCATCGCCGCTTTGTCCCCAGCGATAAACGCGCAAACCGCGAGTTCGGGCGACACCATCCGCGTTACGGTAAGCGTTAACGCCGACGGTTCGCGTACCACTTATAAATATGACAACGCCAAACACCAAGCCGTCGCCACCACCGCCGATGCCGACGGCAAACCGCGGGGCAAGGTTATCTACCGGATCGACGATGCCGGGCGCTTCGGCAGCGGCGTGGTTTTTGGAGCGGACGGCAAGTTCGTCTTCAAAGTCATATATAAATATGATGCCGCCGGCCGGGTGGAGCAGGAGACTCGGCTCGACAAAGGCGACTCGGTCCTGACCCGGATCGTCTACCAGTATAGCCCGGCCGGAAAACAGACCGGTTTCTCCACTTATGATGCGAGCGGGAAATTGATCTCCGGCTCCAGTTCAACCGGATCCACCTCGTCTTCAAAGTCTCGCAAACCGGTGAGCCGGTAGGGCATGCCCCGGCTTGCCCGATCCTCGAAAACGGGCTAAAAGGATAGCCCCCATGATTGATTACATCCAAAAGGGCGGTTTGCTCATGTGGCCCATCCTGGCCTGCAGCATCGTCGCCATCGCGGTGTTCCTGGAGCGGTGGTTTTATTTGCACCGGGCAACGATCCACGTTGGCGAATTTCTCAAGGGTCTTTCCAATCTGATCCAGCGCCGGAACTTTGCCGAAGCACTCCACGAATCGGCGGGAACCCCTGGCCCGGTCGCCCGGGTGATCCATGCCGCGATTCTGCGTCA
>JAJPJU010000033.1 GCA_021324035.1 Spartobacteria bacterium
GCGCTCGAGCACAAGAACCAGCCGGAGTTTCGCCAGCACGATTACATTTCGGCTTACGGTGAGGGCTGGGCGTTATATTGCGAAAAGCTCGGCGCGGAAATGGGAATGTACGAAACGCCCTACGATCGCTTCGGCATGCTTGGCTATCAGATCTGGCGCGCGGCACGGCTGGTCGTGGACACCGGCGTGCATTCGAAAGGTTGGACTCGTGACCAGGCGCTAAAATACATGCACGATTACACTGCGTTGCCGGAGCACGAGATTGAAACGGAGGTGGATCGCTACATCGCGTGGCCGGGACAGGCGCTCTCTTATTATATAGGTGAGCTGGCAATTCTGCGGGCCCGCGAAAAAGCGGAAAAGGCACTCGGCCCGAAGTTCAACATTCGCGCATTCCATGACGCGGTGCTGGAACTTGGTTCGGTGCCACTGCCGGTTCTGACGGCGCGGATCGATCGTTTCATCGCTGAGGGAGGCAAAGGCCCGTATCCGGACATGGAATAGGTTTCGAACGACAGATCCGTTTGATCGATCTCCGATTAGTCAGCCGTTTCCGTTAAACGCAAATTACTATTGATTGCCGACCTTGGCCGCAGTTGCGATATCTTCGGCAACTTTTTTCCGCAAGGTCCGCACTTCTTTTAACGCGCTGTTCAGTCGTTGTGCTTGCTGCTGGACATTACTGAAGAGCTGCGCGGCTTTGTTGTCGGAACTAGACGGCACGGAGTTGGCCAAGCCGTCCATGGTTGCTTTAAAATCGATAAATAGCGGAGCGTTAAGCGAGGAGTCACTTTGCAAAAGGCTTGTCCACGAGTCGATGGCGCTTTCGCGGGCCTTTTGCAATTTATCGTCCTTCGCGGCCACGGTTGGGTTCGTTTCCGAAACGTCCCCACTTTTCGTGGCGCTCGCGACATACCGTTGCCATCTGGCCGCGTCATCTCCAGAAAGCGCCTGCGCGGTTGTAAGGGCTTGGTCGCGGAAACTCTGGGCGGAAGCAGGATCAAGTTTCGCCGCGAACCGAGCAATCTCCGCATACAAGCGCGTCTGCCAGAAACCGGCTGGCATGGACGCGACCGCAGCGCCAGCCGAGGCCGGCAAGTTCGTAGCGCCCGTTTTTGTCTCCACGAAGACACTACCTCGTATCGCGTCAGTAAGAAGCCAGGCCCGGGCGGCCGGATCTTTTAGAGCCATAACGCGCGGCAACACCTCCGACACATCGCCGTGACCGATGCCATAATTCAATGCCGCTCCCAGGGCGACGGCGCGGAAACCTTCATCTGGCGCAAGATCGACATAGGTAAGCGCATCATTGAAATGGTTCGCCTTCAAAGCGGAATCGACGGCATGCGAAACCGTTCTGGAACGCAGTAGCGGGTCGGTGATCGATTTCAGTGCGGTTTGGGTGGCCGCGGGATCTTTTAACGAAGCCGAATAACTAATGGCCGAAAAGGCGCGATCGTGCCAAAACGAATCAGTGATGGTGGCAGCCACGGTTGCAGCCGCGGCAAAGTCAGGTTTTGCGGTAAGAGCGTCCGACAGCTGGCAGCTAATAAATGGCTCGGAATCAAAATTTGGCGGTGTGCGCTTATCTTGTTTGGAAGCGGCATGGAAAGTCGTGCGGGCGGCGTCGACGTTGCCCATTTTCGCCTGCTCGACTGCGAGGGCGCGCAGTGCGGCTACCTTTTCATCGTTGCGCTTGAGTTGCGCGACTAAAGCGCGCGCGCTTTCTACGTTTCCGGCGCGCACCTGCGCCGCGACGATCTCGTTGACCCCACTGTTCGACGACTTCATCCATTTTATGGCAAGATCGAGATGACCCGATTCCGCGGCGGCTCGCATTAGCTGCGCTCGATCGGAGTCATAGCGGCATGCGGCAAAGGCAGCATCAGCTCCGCTCAAATCCCCTTTGGCCATTTGAATCGCGGTCACAGCCGCCCGCGCACCCGGTCCGTAAATGTCGTTCAGACGCTTAACCTGTTGCGACGCCCATGCGACCTCGCCGGCCGCAGCCATTTCTTTGATTATTTGGTCGCCGGCGCTGTCCGATTCCGGCCAGAAATGTTCGGCATAGTCTTTGGCCGCGATTAAATTTCCGCCTTTGACGAAAGCATGAACTACAAAGCGGGTGGCATTGCCGCGCGCCGACTTATCCACGATTTTTTCTTGGGCAGCGCGAGCCGCGACGAAATCGCCACGCTCGGCAGATGCAGAAGCCAACTCGCCCTGGATGTAATCGGCGGACTTCGCACTCAGTTTGGTCGCGACTGCTTGAGCAGCGGGGATATTTCCTGACGCGGTGAACTTGCTCAAGGCCGCTTGTAGGAACGATTCGCGCGCCGGACCGGTGGCCTGTTCCAAGCACTCGCTTGCGTTCAAATCGAGATAACTAACCGCCGATGCGTCCAAATCTTTCGTCGTCGCCACCGTCATCAGCGCCTCATCCCTCACTTGTCTTAATATGGAAAAAAGCTCGGCATGATTCGCGGCCGCCTCGACCCATTGCAATTGACGGACTCGATCTTTGGGATCCGTTAACGTCAGAGCTTCCGAAAAAAAACCGGGCACGCCATCGCGGCCCACCGCGGGGTCGTCCGGGTAACCGTACAATTCCCATTCCAAGTTGAGGCGCTTGGTGGGGTCGGCGACAGCGGCGAGCAACGATCGCTTTTGCTGCCAGGCTTGGGCAGGAGCTTTGTAATCGCCGCCGTCAGCTCGTTGATATCCAATCGAAGCCAGCGCGTTCAGCCGGCTTTGTCCGTCAATAATGGCGTTGGCATTTTTTTCCGCCGTCGCGAAATCTCCTTCTTTAGCAAGAGCGGTGGCCAGGGCGATCTGCTTGGAAACCCTGTCGCTTCCATCCGGTAACTGCGCGATCGCCTTGGACGCGGAATCGAAATCTACCTTCTTGATCGCATCGTCGCATTGCTTTGCGTATTTGCGCACCTGATTTTCATTGAGCCCTTTCGCCCGCTCTGCCGTATCGGGGATCAGGTTTAGAATTTTCTCGGCGATGGCGGCGTCTTCGAAACTCGCCGCAATACCTTTGATTTCGGAAACGCTGAGGTCTTTTGCATGCTCTTGAATAAATTTAATGAGAGCGGCGACATCGGTTTCTTTATGCGTCTGGAACGCCAGGGCCCCCACCGCGATCCGCCATGCTGAAACCAAGTAGCTACGCGCGGAGCTGTCGGGTTTGGCTAGAGCGCCACGGGCCGCGTCCACTACCTTTCGTAGTGAAGATTCTTCTTTGGCCGTGGCAGCACCGCTTGCCTGGCGGGCGAGCTCGCCTGCGAGTCTGAAGCGATACAATTCGCTCTCCTGCCGACTTTCCGGCTCTGCCAAGGCGGCTGCCGAAATAGCGATCGCCTGTTGCCGCCAGCGCGCCGCGGCAGCCAGATCCTTCCGAACGAAAGCGAAGTCCGACAGGTCGGCCTCGATGACGAATTTTTCCTTAGCCCGCTTGGCGGAGGCGAGAAGCGCCTCCGTTTTTTTGATTAGAGATGAAAGCCGCTCCGGATTGTCTTTAACTTCGGCTTGGTAGGTTAAGGAGAAATAAGCATTCGCGCGTCCCGCGAAACCTGGTATTGCATCCGCCATCGCTTCCGCGCCGATTAAATCACCAGCCTGCGCTTTTTGAGCGCGCAGTTCGTTAAGTTTCCCGGTTACGTACCCGATTAACGAATCCTGATAAGCGTAGCCTTTTTCATTGAACAACAGCGGCACGATGGCTTTCGCACCCCGCCAGTCATTCACTTCCAAGTGGACCTGCGCCAAAGTGTGAAGCGCATTATTCCGCGACGATTTCGCGTTTTGATCTTTCACGGGCATTGCCTTGGTGATTTCGTCTGCGCGTGCGAGATGTTGCAAAACGTGTTCCGAGTCGCCTGCCTTAAATTCCGCCTTAACGAGTTCGCACAGGGCCAAGCGCGGAAATGTGTCTCCTGATATTTGCGCAAGGGTGGTCCGAGCATCTTCGATGAGCCCTTGCTTGGCCTGTTCGTTCAGCACACTAAAGAATGCGCTCGAACGGTTGTTCGTCTCAGTGATTTGTCCAGCCAGTCGCTTTGCTTCTTCAAAATGACCTTCTTCGGCCAGGGCACCGGCAATGTTACTAATAAAACTCACGTAACTGCTATCGCTGGCAAGTTGTTGGGCGCCTGCCATCGCGGCGCTTACATCACCGGCGTGCGCCTGCAACACGGCGATCGATTGCTGTGCGCTGCGCTGTTCATAACTTCCCGCCGCATATTTGTTCGCGAGCGACTTGAGCATGTCGATGATCAGGCCGGTGTTGGCCTCAGCCTTTAACTCGAGGTTTGGAATTTGGCTGCGAACTGCTGTCGTCTTATCGGTCGGCGGCGAAGTCAGAAGATACGCCTCGAAGCATGCCACCGCGCGCAATTCGCGCCCCGGAACTTGCATCTCGGCCAATGCCAGATTGTAAAGGGCGACCGGCGAATGGGGCGCCGCTTTGCGCGCCTCTTCAAAATACCTGATCGCCAACTTCCATTCTTTCTGACCGGCAGCGCTCAGGCCTTTGCCAAGGGCTTCCTTCGCTGCCGGAGGAAGATCATCCGACTGCTGTTGCGCGTCCGCGGTGATCAACAATCCAAGTCCAATCAAAAGATAAAAGAAGGCGCAGAGTACGCGCCGTACCGTTCGCATAATGCAATGGTTCAGTTGTGCGGTCCGGCGGAGTTTTGCGAAGATAAACCCGTAGCGGGTGACGCCGCCGCAGCCGGTTGAGGCTTGGATGCAGCGGAATTCGGCTGATTCGCATAAGCAATCGCATCTTCCTGAATTTTTTTGAGCATCAAATCGTCGAACGCTGGACTTTCAAAGATGGCCTTCGCCAACTCCTGAGTTTCCTTCTCCTGATCCAACGGATTGACCAGCTTCGGTTGGTTGGCCGGACGTTGCTCGCCGGGCCACGCGGTTTTCGGCTTTGTCGGCGGCGGTATCAACAACTCTATGTCCTGATCTTGCGGCAGCTGCACATTCGGACCGGGTGGGGGCGGCGCGTTCTTGCGAAAACCAGCGGGCTGGGCGGACGCGGTATTTTTCATCGCCGACGGATCGACACTTGTTTTGGTTGTGCCACGTAGATCGACGACGTTCGGATCCTGCCAGGCGGCAGATTGAGATTGGGCAACGCCGCTGTTCGTTTGATCGCCGATCCCCTTTGATTGCGGTGTCGTGGTTTCGGCCGGCATAAAATCAAGTGTCGCAGCACCGGCGCTCGCCACGGGAGTGGAACCAGCGTTGTGACCGTCGAAGTCTGGCATGGCAGCGGTCAACTGCTGAAGCGTCGCGCTCATTTGCGATGCCATGTTGCTGTCTTCCTGCTTGCGCGTTTCCTGCCAACGCTCTTGCTGGAGTTGTTCCGTCGCCTTAGCGAGGTTGCTTTGAATTACTTTGTCGCCGGGAGATTTGGCGAGAGCCTGGCGAAATTGTTCGACCGCCGATCCCCATTCGTGCCGCTTCCAAAAAGAAAGGCCGGCGTCGTTCGCTGCGTGCGCCTGACGAAGGGTGGCCTGGCGTTGTGCCTCACGCGCCGCTGCTTCCTGAGCCGCCTGTTGGGCTGCTTGTTGCGCTGCAATCTGTTCGGCCGTCGGACCGGAATAAACGGGAGCGCTGGGTTGAGCGGCGCCTTGATTGCCCAAAACCATATCGCGCTGCCAACCCGCTCGTGCCGGAACTGTCCAGGCCAGCAACAGACATACGAACGGCAGGCCAAACAAAATTGCCTGCGACGCTTTGAGCGCAAACAGTGAGAACGAGCGGCTCATCAAACTGCAATGTAGCAGATGGAAAGCCGTTCACGAATTTAACTCCTATTATTGGATGCCCACCGCCAGCCGGGAATCGACTGCGGTAATTATCTAGTGGCAGCGGCCGAAATTTTGCGGATGTTCATTGCCTTCGCCTTATGAAACTAACTCGTCTCAAGCTGGTTAACTTGTCTCTCACACTTTTTGCCGTTGCCTGGACTG
Source organism: Spartobacteria bacterium (assembly GCA_021324035.1). GTDB lineage: Bacteria > Verrucomicrobiota > Verrucomicrobiia > Chthoniobacterales > UBA10450 > AV40. The sequence goes on from JAJPJU010000033.1 coordinate 5,994, forward strand.
CTCGCGCGCAGAACGATCTCAATCTTCCCGACGCCAGCCAGGCTGCCGAAATCAAACAACGGATCGCGCTGACCGATGTGACCATTAATTATCACCGCCCACTCGTGAAAGGCCGCCAAATCTGGGGCGGACTTGTGCCCTACGGAAAGGTTTGGAGAGTCGGCGCGAACGAGAACACAACTTTTGAGGTCAGCGATCCGGTGACAGTTGAAGGTCAGCCGTTGCCGAAAGGCGTTTACGGTTTGCACGCAATTCCAACTGCCGACAGCTGGACGATAATTTTTTCGAAAACTACCACGGGGTGGGGCAGCTACAGCTACAATCAGTCTGAAGATGCGTTGCGAGTCACGGTGAAGCAGCGTCAACTCCAACAAAGCGAAGAAGCTCTCGAGTACGAATTTGAGGACCTGCAGCCGACTTCGGCCACAGTCACGCTGAAATGGGAAAAGCTGGCCGTTCCATTCAAAATCGCAGTCACCGATCAAACCACTTTGGAGAATATTCGCGCGCAGATGAAAGGGCGCGGTCAGTTCACCTGGCAAGCTCCCGATGAAGCAGCGCAGTTTTGTCTAAGCCACAACCTTGACTTGGAACAGGGATTAAAGTGGGCCGACATGTCCATCGCCAATGAGGAGCGTTTCGATAATCTCAGCACCAAAACAGACCTGCTGCGAGCGCTCCATAGAGATGATGAGGCCAACAAGACCTGGACCAAGGCGATGGAGAAAGCGACCGCCGTGCAGCTCTACTCTTATGGTCGCCGTCAGCAGAATGCCAAGAAAGCCGATCAGGGCCTCGAGATCATGAAGGAAGTCGCGAAACGTTATCCGCAAGATGTCTACGGTCATCTGGCCCAGGCGCGCGTTAAATCGGCAGCGGGAGATTTCCCGGGCGCGGTCGATGAAATGAAAAAGGCGCAAGCGGCGGCAACTTCGGATGCGCAGAAGAGCAGCTTGCAGCCATTAATCGACCGATTACAAGCGAAACAGGACATTAACAAATAGCCGGCTTCGATCGTTGCGCGCGAAGGGTGAAGGGATGCGATCAGAAGCGAGCCGTTCGAATCCAGGAGTCCAAAGTCGCGCCACCGTGTTAGCGCAGCATTGGTATGTCTTCGCTGGACGATTCCGGTCGCGCGCCAATTTTTCAACGGTGAAACGGTGAAACAATTTCGACCGCGCATTGCGCACTGCATCATGGCTGCGGGTGCGATTTTTTCCTGCGCAGCTGACGCCGGCGCGGTCCCGCCGCCGCTTTTTCCAGATTCAATGAACGCGAGCGAGATTCAACTTCGGCTCCAAAAACTGAATGTGCTTGGCCGCGTTCTTTATCTCGCAGCGCATCCGGATGACGAAAACACCACCTTGATTTCGCTTTGGGCTAACGGATCGCTTTATGATGCCGGTTATCTTTCAGTCACCCGCGGTGATGGCGGGCAAAATCTTCTCGGCTCCGAGCTGCGCGAAAAACTGGGCGTAATCAGAACGCAGGAACTGCTCGCGGCGCGGCGGATCGATCATGGACAACAATTTTTTACCCGTGCAGTCGACTTTGGATTTTCGAAAAACCCTGAGGAAACACTCCGATTTTGGGATCACGACAAAATACTCTCGGACGTTGTCTGGGTGATTCGGCGTTTTCGGCCGGACATTGTCGTAACTCGTTTTAGTCCGGAAGACAGACTCACCCATGGCCATCACACGGCCTCGGCGATCTTGGCAACCGAAGCGTTCCCGGCAGCCGGCGATTCAAAGAAGTTTTTCAATCAACTTACTCTGGTTAAACCATGGCAGCCCAACCGGCTGGTTTGGAATACGTCTCCATTTTTCTTCACTAATCGCAAGCTTCCATTCGATCCGACTGGCCTAACGACTATGGAGGCAGGCGGCTATAACGCGCTTCTCGGCAAGGCCTACACCGAGTTGGCCGCCGCCAGTGTGAGCATGAATAAGAGCCAGGGTGTGGGCAGCCCGGCCAGGAGAGGCCAGCGCACGGAGTATTTTAAGTGGCTCGCCGGCGAGCCAATGAACGGCGGACTGTTCGATGGGGTCGACACAACCTGGAAGCGGGTGGCGAATTCGGAGACGATCGCGACTAAGATTTCAAAAGTGATCGCGGATTTTCGCCCAAGTGATCCGTCCGCGTCCGTTCCAGGACTTCTCGATGTTCGCGACGAATTGGATCGAATCAAAGAAGATGACTGGGTGCCGCAGAAGAAAGCGGAAGTCGATCAAATCATTGCCGCTTGCCTTGGACTGCATCTTGAAGCTTCTACCGAAACGCCGGTTGTAAGTCCCGGCCAGGAGTTGCCCGTGAAGATCGAAGCAATTAACCGCTCAAATGTTGCGGTGAACTGGATTTCTTATCGGATGGCATCGGCTCAGGCTACGTCGGTCGGTGAACCGCTCGCGACCGACAAGCTGGTGACAAAAGAATTTAAAACCCCGGTTTCCGGAGAGACAAAATATTCGCAGCCGTACTGGCTTCGTCAGCCTGCAACCGTGGGAACGTTCACCGTCGAAGATCAGGATTTGATCGGAAGGCCGATCAATCCGCCGCATTTCCCGACAGAAATCACAGTCAAGATTGCCGATCGCGAAATCACTTACACTCTGGATACGAAATACAAGACGGTCGACCCCATCGCAGGCGAAGTCCGCGATGACATCGTGATCGCGCCTCCGGTCTTCGCCAATTTTGTCGATCCGATTTTGATCTTTCCAAACCCGGGAGCAAAAAAAGTCAGAGTCCGCGTGTTGGCATCGGACGGTCCGGTAAAAGGCGATGTTCATCTGTCTGCGCCCGATGGCTGGTCTGTTTCCCCAAACTCTGTGGCGGTGGACCTGAAAAATGCGAATGCGGAAAAGGATCTCGAGTTCTCGGTTCGGCCGCCAACCAGTATGGGCGAGGGAACTTTGAAGGCCATCGTCACAAGCGATGGCCAAAGTTTTTCGTTCGCCCGGGAACGAATCGCTTATCCGCACATTGGGGTTCATATCTTGATGCCGCCAGCGGAGGCCAAACTCGTTAGGGCAGACGTCCGGACAAACGGTCATGTGATCGGCTATATTCCCGGAGCGGGAGATGATATCCCGGCGGCGCTCCAACAAATTGGTTACACCGTGAAACAGCTGGGCGAAGGAGATCTGGCGCCCGAAAACCTTCGCCAATTTAGCGCGATCGTTCTCGGCGTCCGCATTTTCAATTCCCAGGACCGGATCCCGACCTGGTTGCCCGAGCTGGTGAATTACGCGAAAGGCGGCGGCGTGGTTGTCGTGCAGTACAACACGACAGCGGATCTTAAATCGAAGGATTTCGGACCTTATCCGCTCGAGCTTTCGCGCGATCGCGTGACCGACGAAACGGCCGAGGTCAAAATGCTCGCGCCGGATCATCCGGTCCTGAATACGCCGAACAAAATTAGTGCGCGCGATTTCGAAGGATGGGTCCAGGAGCGCGGTCTTTATTTTCCGGACAAATGGGATCCGGCCTGGGTTCCGATTTTGTCGAGCCACGATCCGAGCGAGAAACCACTCGATGGCGGTTTGTTGGTCGCAAAAGTTGATAAGGGATATTTTATCTACACGGGGTACTCCTGGTTTCGGCAGCTTCCGGCGGGCGCTCCCGGAGCTTACCGGATCTTCGCCAACATGGTTTCGTTAGGCGGAAAATGAGCGAGAGCCTGGACGAAGAGCTGCGGGAAGAGGAGTCACGCTGGTCCCGCGTTTATGGCTTTGTCCTGGGGTTTTTCGCCGTCGAGATCCTGCTCCTCTATCTTTTTACAGCCAGGTTTTCGTGAGCGGGATCGACTATCTCGTTCTGTTCGCCACGGTCCTGGCGATACCGCTTTACGGACTTTGGCGAACACGCGGACGCGAGTCGTTAGGCCACTATATCAAAGGCGACCGAAGTATCCGTTGGGGCACTATTGGGCTCTCGGTCCTCGCGACCCAGGCTGGACCGATAACGTTTCTTTCCATGCCGGGGCAGGCCTACGAAAGCGGCATTGGTTTTATCCAAAATTATTTTGGCCAACCGCTCGCGCTCCTGGTGGTTTGCGCCGTTTTCGTGCCGATTTATCAAAAGCTAAAGGTTTTCACCGCTTATCAATATCTCGGCAAGAGATTCGATCGAAAAACGCAAATGCTGGGCGCTTTTCTTTTTCTAATACAGCGAGGCCTCGCCGCCGGGATTACGATTTACGCTCCGGCGATCATTCTGTCCGCGATCCTTGGATGGCAACTCAATCTGACCATCTGGCTGGCCGGCGGTTTCGTGATCATCTACACGGTTGCAGGCGGCACAACCATCGTCAGTCTGACGCAGCGTTATCAGATGATGATCATTCTCGCCGGCATGGCCGTCGCCTTCGGGGTGGTGATTTATCGATTGAGTCCCAGCATTTCGTTCGGTCATGCCCTGGAAGTCGCCGGCAAGCTCGACAAATTGCAGGCGGTTGATTTCTCGGTCGACCCGCACAAGCGCTACACCTTTTGGTCGGGAGCGATCGGCGGATTCTTCCTCGCTCTTTCTTATTTCGGCGCCGACCAGTCGCAAGTGCAGCGCTATTTGGCGGGTGGTTCTCTGCGTTCGAGCCGGATTGGACTGCTGTTTAATGCCGTCGTCAAAATCCCGATGCAGTTTTTCATTCTTCTCCTCGGTGCGATGGTTTTCATGTTTTACCAGTTCGAAAAGCCTCCGCTGTTTTTCAACCGTCCAGCTTACGAACGCGCGATCGAACACGGCGCCGGCCCGCAGCTGAAAGATTTGGCGACAAAGGAAGATCAACTCTTCGAACAAAAGCGAGAGGCGTTGCGAGCCTACGCGGCACAGCCGTCGCCTGAGAAAATGGAATCGATTAGACAGCTCGACACGCGGACGCAGGCATTGCGAGTCGAGACCAAACAAGTCCTGAATCAGAACGGCGCTGATCCGAGAAGCAAGGAATCGGACTACGTCTTTATAACTTTCATCCTGCGGGAATTGCCGCGCGGCGTTGTCGGCTTGCTCGTGGCGGTGATTCTTTGCGCGACCATGTCCGCCACGGCCGCTGCCCTGAATGCACTCGGCTCAACCACTGTCGTCGATCTTTACCGGCCGCTGCACCCTTCAGTCGCGAGCGATCAACATTACGTTGTTGCGGCCAGAGTTTTCACGGCTGCGTGGGGACTGGTAGCGATCGGCGTCGCATCATTTGCCAACCTGGTCGAGAACTTGATTGAAGCGGGCAACATCCTCGGGTCCGTATTTTACGGGAGCATTCTGGGGTTATTCCTAGTTGCTTTTTTTGTGAGGCGCGTGCGCGGCTCGGCAGTTTTCTTTGCCGCGTTGATCGCTCAGGCGCTCGTGTTCCTTCTCTTCTTCACCACCGGCATTGGCTATTTGTGGTACAACGCGATTGGTTGCGGCGCCGTGGTCGTACTGGCGCCTGTCTTGCAGCGGCTAATATTTCGCGCCGAGCCAATGGAGGCTGCCTGAAATGTCCGACCCGATAATCTGTTTTGGTCAGCAACCTTGCGGGATATTTCCCAAACGATTCCTCTTCGCCAAGATTCAGACGGCTCGCCGTCTCCAGCGTGAGATTGGGGGGACGATCGTCTTTTTTTATCATGACAGCGACCACGACCCGCGCGAGACAGCGACTGTTCTGCAAGATCGACACAGCGGCCAGAAACTGTCGCTGAATTTCGTATTCGAAAATAAGATCCAAAAACTCTACTCGCCGCTTTATTTGAAGCGCGTTGTCGCGGATTGGAAGACGAAGATCGAGCGAGGGCTGCCGGCTTACGTTGATCGAAAGCTGGTCGAAGTTTTCAAAACCAACACGAAAACTACGGTCGCGGATTTTTGCCTGTCGATGTACACCGGAATGGGTTTGATGGAAGGAATTACGATCGCGCGTTCGAGCGAATCTTCCTTTCGGTCGGCGGCGTGTTCGAGTGAAGATTATTTCGTCGATCTTCCGTATGAAGGTGAGATTGTTCGCGCGCGAGCGCGCGATGGAAAGTTCTGGTTACACAAGGGCGGCGACAAGTTCATCGAAGTTCCGGCCCAAGGCTTTGGACCCGAACAGGTGAGCCCAGCGCGGGATACCCGATTTCGCTGGATGCAAAGCGTCATTCACTGCACCCATTATGTATGCGGCGCGAGCGAGCAGGATTACATCAACAAGGCCGACGGGCCCGGCGTGACTTTTGTTGAGCGCGAAGCGATCGATAATTCCGCCGAAGCGTATGTTGGAGGGGATGAATAAGGAGCCTCTTCGAATTGGCATTGCTTGTTTCCCGCTGATCGGAGGAAGCGGCATTTTGGCGACGGCGTTGGGTTCCGAACTGGCGCGGCGCGGACATGAAGTACATTTCTTCAGTTACGCGCGCCCGGTTCGGCTGGATACGGCGGAAGAACGACTGCATTTTCATCTTGTCGAACTCGCACATCATCCGCTTTTTCCGTGTCCTGATTACACTTTGCCGCTGGCAGTTAAGATGGCGGAGGTCGCATCAACGGTTTCACTAGATATCATTCACGCGCATTACGCGGTACCGAATGCGATGGCTGCGGTCCTGGCTGCGCAAATGTCAGGGGCTTCGCCGGGCATCGTCACCACGTTGCACGGAACAGACACGAACCTGTTAGGCCAGGATCCGGCGTATCGGATGGCGATCGAATATGCGCTTGATCGCTCTGATGCGGTGACGACCGTTTCCAAAAGTTTACAGGAACAAACCCGCGAGACCCTCAAGGTTTCGCGAGATATCGAGGTCATTCCCAATTTCTTTACCCCACGGCCAGTCAGCCGCAGTCGAGAGACATTACGCGCCGAGCTCGCTGTGCGGGACGACGAATTCCTGATCCTGCATATGTCGAACATGCGATCCGGGAAAAGAATAGATCTTCTTTTGCAAACCTTCGCGGCGATGCGGACTCGAGACCGGACCCGATTGCTCATCCTGGCCGGCGAACCCATTCAGCCTTACGCGGAAATGATTGATCGCCTCGGTCTGAAGAAGCAGATCATCGTTCGAGAGAACGAAGCGGCAGTTGAAGATTTTATATCGGCCGCGGACGCGGGATTGTACACGTCCGATTACGAAAGCTTCGGGCTAAGCATCCTGGAAACCCTCTACTTCGGAAAACCGATTGTTGCCTTTGATGTAGGAGGAATTCCGGAAGTAGTGGGCAACAACTACCCGCTTTATCCGTTTCCCGATGTCACCGCGCTTGCTGCCGCGTTGGACAAGTTGGTTGAGTCTCCCGACCTCGCCCGGAGCCTTGGCGGGCAGGGAAGGAAGCACGTCACCGAAAAATTCTCAGCCGATATCGTTGTCGACCGCTACGAAACTCTCTACCGCGAGGTGATTAGCAAAAATCGCAGCGGAAAAGCGCTCCAGAGCTAGAATTCGGCGTTTCCGGATGCGAACTGACAGCAAAGAGCAGTGAGGAAACAATCAACGAATCAAGCTGGCAAAACGAATGTTTCGCCGATTTCGCGCAGAGCGATGCGCTCCGATTGACCAGGAAGAGCAGCTTCAAAGCGCTCAATCGGCTCTCGGTACGGTTCGAAACTGAGGCGGAATGTTTGGTGGTGAATCGGCATGATGAATCGCGCGCCGGCGTCGTTCGCCATCTGGACGGCTTGTTCGGGATTCGCATGCGATCGAATCCAAGGATTATAGGCGGCGATGGAAACGATTGCCAAATCGATCGGGCCGTGCGCGCGGAGTTCGGTAAACGTTTCGGTGAACGCAGTATCGCCACCGAAAAGGATCCGACAGTTATTCCGTTCAATCAGGTAAGCATTGTAACCGCGATGATCGTCATGCTGCATTCGCGCCCCCCAATGTTTCACGGGCACGGCAGTGATTTTGATCGTGCCCGCGCTGGTGTGGATGGATTCGCTTTCGTTCCAGGACAGCTCGGTTATGTCACGCAAACGAGTCCAGTTCAGCAAATCGCGAGTGCGCGGCGCGGTTATTACCTTCGCCGCACGATCGAGGTGGCTCAACGTTCGCCAATCGAAGTGATCGAAATGTGCGTGTGACAGAAGCACGATGTCGATCCTCGGAAGTTCGTGGACCGTCAGCGCGGGCGCAGTCAAACGTTTCGGGCCGATCGTGAACAAAAATGGAATCCGAATTCCGACGCGTGGAAAGAGAACGGGGTCGGTCAGAACATTGATTCCGAAAAAGTTTATCAAAACGGTCGCGTGTCCGAGCCACGCCGCCGTCACTCGCTGGTCGCTCCATTGACTTGGATTCGGTTTGGCGAAGGCGGGAGCGATCGGGTGCCAACTCTTTACGATCGCTTCCCGCCACAAATGCGAAGCCCATCGCCGGACACGCGGGTTGCGGTAACTTGGTTTTACAAGCGTATCGCTCATTCCAATTGTAACTAAATCAATGCGTCCAAGAGAGTGTGTCCGCCACACATTTGCGAAGCTTGTTTCACTTTCATAAGGCGAAGCCGGACATTTCCACAAGATTGGTCATTTCTACGGCTCATTGTTGAACAGAGTTCGTGACCACCTGTCCAAGGCACATCAATCGACGGCTTCGGATCTGTTAATGGGCGCGCGCGCAGGAAAAAATATCGGGATCATCGGAGGGGGAATTGGGGGAATTGCGGCAGCGGTTGCTCTTCATCGCATCGGCGTCGATGTGTCCGTTTACGAACGAGCGGAGCGACTGCGCGAAGTCGGCGCGGGAATGATGCTTTGGCCAAACGCCACTCGAGTTCTACGCGAGCTGGGCCTGCTCGAACAGGTGTTGGCGCGCAGTGGCGAGAACACGCATTTTCTGGTTCGAAAAAGCACCGGCAGAATTCTAATGAGCATTGCGCTGGGACAATTTGAAGTCCCCGCCGTTTGCATGCGCCGCGCCGATCTCTTGTCGATTTTGTTAGGCGCCTTGCCAAATGAGTGTCTGCATCTCGGCTCCGAGTTCGACCGGTTGAAACAATTGGACGGCAAGGTTCGGCTTTATTTTAAAGACGGCGCGGAGGTCGAGCATGACGCAGTTATCGGTGCCGACGGGATTCGTTCCCGGATCCGGGCGCAACTTTTCGGAGAGTCGGACCCGCTCTACCGAGGCTACACGGTCTGGCGCGGTTTGGCCCGATACGAGGGAACTGCAATCACCCCGGGGTTCAACAGTGAATCCTGGGGAAAAGGAATGCGATTCGGAATTCTGAACACCGGTCACCGGAGATATACGTGGTACGCGACTGCCAATGTTTCTCCGCATCACCTCGATGGACCGAACGGACGGAAACAAAAACTGCAACGGTTGTTTGCCGGGTGGCACGAACCGATCGGTGATTTTCTAGAGGCAACCAGCGAAAATGAAATTCTAAAGCACGGTGCGCGTGATTGTGCGCCGCTTAAACAATGGGGCAAGGGATTAGTGACGCTGCTCGGAGACGCGGCACATCCGTGCACGCCGAACCTCGGGCAAGGCGGCTGCATGGCGCTCGAGGATGCACTTGTTCTGGCCAAAAGCATAAAGGACGAGATGTCCCTGGACCACGCGCTGCGTCGCTACGAATTGCGGCGCATCCATCGAACCAGGCACATTCAGCAGCGATCACTTTTGATGGGTTACATCGGACAGTGGCAGAACCCGATCTTCGTAACCGGTCGCCACATCGTGACGCGCATGCTTCCGGCAAAGATATTCGAACATAACCTGCGCAAGGTTTACTCCTATCAAACGTGATTTTCATGCCCGCGAGACTGAGCGCAATTCTCGTTCTCCTGACTTCGATCGGAACGGCGTTCGCCAATGATACCAACCTCAAATCGGACGAAGTTTATTCCGCCTGGTTGCAGATGTACGATCTAAAATTCGACGAAGCGCATCTTCAGTTGGCACGCTGGCAGGAAACGCACCCGGACGATTCGCTCGGCCCGGCCTCGGATGCGGCAGCCTATCTTTTTTCGGAATTAACGCGTCTGGGTTCTCTTGAATCGGCACTTTTTGTCGATGACAACCGGTTTACAAATCGGAAGATCCTCGACCCCGATCCGAAAGTGAAAATTTCGTTTAACGAACGAATCGAACAAGCCGACCGGCTGGCAGATGCCGCGCTTGAGATATCGAATGTCGACGCTCGCGCCCTCTTCGCGAAGACCCTGACCCATGGACTACGCGCCGACTATGTCGCGTTGATCGATGGACGTGGTGTAAAAGCATTATCCTACACGAAAGCCGGCCGCGTTTACGCGGAACGATTGCTCGCGGCCGATCCCCAGGCATTTGATGCCTATCTTGGGCCAGGAGTTGAAAATTATTTGCTCAGTTTGAAGCCGATCGCGCTTCGGGTTTTGCTAAGACTCACCGGTTCTCAAGTCGACCGAGAGGCAGGTCTGGAGAAGTTGGAAAAGACTGCATCGCAAGGGTACTATTTAGAGCCTTTTGCCAAACTACTCCTGGCCGTTGCTGCGCTGCGTGACAGCCAGCCTGAAAAAGCTCGCGGGATCCTGGAGGGGCTCCACCAGCGGTTTCCCGATAACGAACTTTATGCGCTCGAGTTGAGCCGGCTTCCGTCGACGACCCAGTAGATATTATGCAATCACCGCAATTCGAGGTTGATACTCGCGAGGTCCAAAAGCACTACGATCGCTTGTCGCGCTTTTATCGAATGTTGTGGGGCGAGCACATTCATCACGGCTACTGGGAAAACGGCGAATCGATCGAGCGCGCCCAGATAAAACTGATGGAACGGCTCGCCGAAAAAGCGCAGATCGCTCGCGGCGCGCGGGTTCTGGATATCGGTTGCGGTCTTGGCGGGTCAGCACTCTGGTTGGCCGATCGATACGAGTGTTACGTCACCGGACTTACGATCAGTCCCGTCCAGGCAAGAATGGCGACAAAAAAAGCGAAATCAAAGGGACTGGCCAACCGGGTGAAGTTCCTGGTCACTGATGCGAACACCTGGCAACCGCAACCTGAAAGCGTGGACGTCGTCTGGATCATGGAAAGCAGCGAGCATTTCAAAAATAAAAAAGACTTTTTCGCGCGCTGCGCCCGCGCATTAAAACCGGGCGGAGTTCTTGCGGTCTGCGCCTGGCTTCGAGGAGAACAATCGGAGAACGAACAACAATTGGTCGCGACAATCGCAGAGGCGATGTTTAGCGCGAGCCTGGATACCCTGAGTCAATATGCAGAGTGGATGCGGCAGGCGAACCTCGAAGTAGAGACGGCGAAAGATGTCACTCGGAACGTGGTTCCAACCTGGGAGTATTGTGCGCGGATGGCAGAACGGTTGCCATTAAGATGGTTGCTGCATTTCGCCGACGCTCCTACACAACGATTCGTGAAGTCGTTTCCGCTAATGACTGAGGCTTACGCCAATGGCGCGATGGCATTTGGTCTCTTCATTGCGAAAAAGAACTGAACACTGATGACCTGTAGATCGTGTCCTCTTGGTCCTAAGAATTACGCCATTATAGGGATAGGCTCGATCCTCTTTGTGGTAGCGTTGGCATGCGGCTGCGCATGCCCCGTTCAAACTCATGGATCAAGATCGAGATGGTTCGAAGGCGTTTCTGAATCAGACCGGGCCAAGCTACATCAGTTGCGAGAAATGGTGAAGAACGATCCCGCGGTCCGCGTAGCCAACGAGAAGCGCAACCGAGCAAATGAAGAGTATCACGAAGCCCTCCGAGTCGCGATCATCAAGCGAGACCCATCACTTGCGCCTGTTTTTGATCGAATGCGAAAACGGCGCGCACAGCGCGAAAAAGCGAAGACGGATCAATAGAGCTTTTCCCAAAGCGCAACTATGAAACCGTTTCTGTTCCGATTTGTCGCCATCCTAATCAGTTTCGCGATCGTGGCGTTGATCGCTGAAGTCACGTTGAGATTATTCGCACCCACTCTTGGAATTGCAGTCAACGAAAAGACCCGGTTCTGCCGCTTCGATCACGAGCTGGGGTGGGCACCTGTTCAAAATATCACTTACCCCAAAAATCATTACCCATATATTTACCATCAGAATCAATTCGGTCTGCGGGCTTCCGATGATATCCAACTCAAAAGGACATCCGATAGAAAACGAGTTCTTGTGTTGGGTGATTCGTATGTCTGGGGCGTGGGCGCAAATCAAGCCGAACTCTTCAGCGCTCCGGAGGTTTGCGGGACGAATGAGGAAGTCATTAATTGCGGTGTCTCGGGTTATGGCACGGATCAGGAGTATTTGTTTTATCTTCGCGAGGGGCAAAAGTTCGATGTTGATGAAGTCGTTTTGGCGTTCACTCTCTACAACGATGTCGAAAACAATCTCAATTCGAAGCAGTACTCCTACCTCAAGCCTTATTTCACACTGAGTGACGGCCAATTGGTCCTGCATAACGAGCATGTTCGTAACAGTACCGTCGATAATTTCTTCCGGGATTTGAAGGTGGAATCTCGGGTGTGGAATCTCGCCCATGCTGGCGCTGAAGAACTAATCAAAACGGTTTCGCGGAAACAGCAGAAGCAATTGGGGGCCGAAGTCGTCGTAACTGATGCGGACCGCAAGGGGATTCAATTGACTCTTGCCATTTTGAAAAAGTTGAAGGAGGCGGTCGAAGCGCGACATGCCGAGCTGGTTGTAGTGTTCATCCCCTACAAGCCGCGAATCGAACAGCACCTTGCCGGAGATCATCCCTTTGCTGCGCTAATTGCAGCCGGCCTGACCGAAATGAGGGTACACTATCGAGAGCCGTATCCAGAATTCTTAAAATCTGCGGTCGCTGGGGTGGATCCTTTTAATGTCGGGGATAATCACTTCAACGCCGCTGGCCACTCCTTATTTGCCAAGTTTGTAACCGATACGGACCTGGCGCGGGCAGCGACTGATTACTACGCTCATCAATGAGAACAGTGCGCGATGAAAGATTATCCGGCAATAGCTCTTGCTCGTGAATATTCTCGGTCTGTCCGCTTTTTATCATGACAGCGCGGCGTGCCTTGTTCGAGACGGAGAAATCATCGCGGCGGCTCAGGAGGAACGGTTTACGCGCAAAAAACACGATGCGAACTTTCCGGAACAGGCGGTGAGATATTGCCTCCAGGAAGGGGGCATCGACGCGAAGCAGCTTGATTATGTGGCGTTTTACGAAAAGCCGTTCCTGAAATTCGACCGGATTTTGCACACTTATCTCGCGTACGCGCCGGCCGGATTGAGAAGTTTTCTGATGGCGATACCGCTCTGGATTCGAGAACGGATTTGGATGAAGGAGCTGATTCAGCGCGAGCTTGGTTGCGATTGCGAAATTTTTTTCCCGGAACATCACGAATCGCACGCCGCATCGGCTTTTTTTCCGTCGCCGTTCTCGCAGGCGGCGATTCTCACCCTGGACGGAGTGGGGGAATGGACAACGACCAATTACGGTCTGGGCCAGGGGAACCGAATCGAAGGGCTAGCGGAGTTACGCTTCCCGCATTCGCTTGGACTGCTTTACTCGGCATTCACCTACTTCACCGGCTTCAAAGTCAATTCCGGCGAGTACAAGTTGATGGGACTGGCGCCTTACGGCCAACCGAAATATCGCGATTTGATTCTCGGCGAGTTAATCGATCTCAAACACGATGGGTCGTTTCGGGTGAACATGAAATATTTCAACTACGGCGTCGGCCTTACCATGACCAATGCTGCCTTCAGCCGCTTGTTTAACCGTTTGCCTCGTAAACCAGAATCGAAATTGACCCAGAGCGACATGGACCTCGCGCGTTCGATTCAAGACATTACCGACGAGATCGTGTTGCGAATGGCGCGGCATGTTCGCAGGGAGACAGGACAATCAAATCTTTGTCTGGCCGGCGGCGTCGCGCTCAACTGCGTTGCCAATGGACAGATTCTCCGCGAGCGCATTTTCGATCACGTCTGGATTCAACCTGCCGCAGGCGACGCAGGCGGCGCACTTGGTGCGGCCTTGTTCGCGTGGCATCAAATTCTTGGCAACGCACGCAAAGCCGATGGTATCAACGATTCACAACGCGGCTCCTATCTGGGCCCCGCATATCGCAACGATGAAATTCGCGCGTATTTGGAGACGCAAAAAATTCCGTTTACCGAACTAAGCGACGAAGAACTTCCTGAAAGGATTGCGGATCTTATCAACGATCAAAAAGTGATCGGCTGGTTTTACGGCCGGATGGAATTCGGCCCGCGCGCGCTGGGAGCTCGATCGATTGTCGGAGACGCACGATCGCCGAAGATGCAGGAAGTGATGAATCTAAAGATTAAGTTCCGGGAAAGTTTTCGACCATTCGCGCCTTCCGTTCTCCGCGAAAAGGCACCGGAGTGGTTCGAATTGGATGAGCAGAGTCCCTACATGCTGCTGGTCGCGCCGGTTTCACAGAGTCGCCGGCACGAAATTGCAGACCATCAACAAGGTCTAGTCGGACTAAAAAAGCTTTTACTTACGCGTTCGGAAATTCCGGCCGTAACCCATGTCGACTATTCGGCACGAGTTCAAACTGTGACTGATCGACATCAGCCAATGTTCTATCGAATGATCAAAAAGATGGATGAGAAATACGGCTGCCCCGTGATAATCAACACGTCGTTCAATGTTCGCGGCGAGCCTATCGTGGCTACGCCAGATCATGCTTTTACCTGTTTTATGCGGACCAACATGGATTATTTGCTGCTCGGCAATATCCTGCTGGAAAAGAAAGAACAAAAGCCCCTCGACAGAGATATGGACTGGCTGAGGGAGTTTGAACTCGATTGAACGATGTCAATCCACGAAGACCTTAAGAAACTAAAGACCGGCGCTTACCATTTGCGAAAGTTCGGGCTCACGGTCGGCGGCGTCTTTGTTTTGCTTGGCTTTTTGCTTTTGGTTCGGCACAGAGCGGCCTACCCATTCTTTCTTGGCGCCGGCGGCGTCTTGGCGGCATTTGGCGTAATCTGGCCGCGCGCGTTGAAATACGTTTATATCGCGTGGATGGCTTTGGCCTTCACGCTCGGGTTTGTAATGTCTAACGTGATCCTGGTGCTGTTCTTTTTTCTGGTTGTGACGCCGATCGGATTGTTGGCTCGTCTATTTCGAAAGGATTTCCTCGCCCGAACCTGGGACACGCAGGCGGCGAGTTATTGGGTTCCGTGCGGCAGAGAAACAAAGATGGCCAAGAGTTATAAACGTCAGTTCTAGAAAGGACCTTGCCAGGAAATCGGTTTTTCGAATTTCAAAACGGTTTTATGAACAGAATGGCAATCATTCGGGAATTTCTTGAGTTCCTGCGCGAGCGCAAGAAATGGTGGATCGCGCCAATCTTGGTTTTTCTGGTGTTGCTTGGTGTGTTGATAGTTTTTGCCAGCAGCTCGGCGGTGGCTCCGTTTATCTACAGTCTGTTCTAGTAGAGGCTGCGTTACGAACCTGGACGGGCGTGATGGCGTTCGGTCTTTTGGTTGCCTGGAAGCAAAGCTGAGATTGCACTCACCACGCCATTGAAAACTCCGCGCCTTGCATGTCGCGCTCCACAATTGGTTGCAGCTTGATCCGGTGATGTTCGCGATTGAAATGCACCACCGTTTTGCCGACGTAGGTTCCAACGACCGCGCCCGCTAACACGTCGGACGTCCAATGCCGATTGTTGTTGAGGCGCGCGTAACCGACCGTCCCGGCCAATCCGTAAGCCACCACCTTCACCCACATTGCGTCGTAATGTTCCGTGATTACGCCCGCTAACGTGAACGCCTCCGTCGTGTGACCGGACAAAAACGAATCGTGTCCGCTAAACGGCTGAAAATCGTAGGCACCTTTTCCGTCAGTGGGCCGGGCGCGCCCGACCAGATATTTCGTGGCGTTCACAATAATGCCGGGGCCGATCGCGGTTGCCGCGATGCTGTCCAGGGCGGTGGCTTTGGCGCGCTGGTCCTTGAATACCTCGCCCCAAATGTAAAAGCTTCCGACGATTCCGATTGCGTATTCGTTTCCAAGCGGCTGCACGTTATCGAAAATGTTGGTCAACGTGTCGGTGCGGGCGTGCCGGATTGCGTGGCCGATATCTTCGTCGAACACCATCACCGTGCCGATGCCGGCGCTGATGGCGCCGAGCGTGAGCCAATCGCGCGAGTCCCAGTGCCGGGGTGACGTGAACACCTCCCTGGTATCGAGCAGGACCAGGTACCAGTAGTTTCTTTGGAATAAATCTTCGAGCGGCGAGGTGAATGGGGGAAGCGGATTGGTGGGACTTAATCCAGGTTGTGTCACCGGCGCATTGCTTGGCGCTTCCGGTGTTGTCACTTCGTGTGTTGGATACGGATCAGCTCCAAACGGATTCGTGATTGCGCTCGCGGTGAGTACAACCGATTCGAAAAACAAAATGATCAACCCGATTCTTCTGATTCTCGTGCTAGACACGTGTCCGACTAAATGGCTTCAAACTTACAATCGAACTTGATAGCCCCGGTGGATTGCCAGATCTCGCCGGACTTTCCGTCGGGTCAGGGCAAGGCAACAACCGTGGAAAGTTCACGTCTTCCGAATTTCTTCGACTTGAAGCTGTGCGAAGCCATCTCGCACAGTTTCATTTCCTTTGATTGTTACGAAGCGGACTCGTTCGAGTTCATTAAGCTGTCTTCCCCTGTATTTTGCCGCACTGAAGCCGCTTACACCTCAGTAATCAAGCGGACTCTGCCACGTCTCGCGCGGACTTTTTCACTGCTAGTTGGTGGCAATTCTGCTGACAGCAGATCAAGCCAGAACTCGTTGCAAAAATCGCAATTTCTGCGTCGCTCGCTAGGATGATATCGGTGCGTGTGATCTGCCAGGAGCCGTTCCGGATTTTTTTCCCGGCGGGCACAGTGCTCGGAATAATTGGGGTGACGCTGTGGCCAGTATATTATTTAGGCGGAGGAATCGCTTACCCGAACGTCGTGCACGCGCGGTTGATGATCGAAGGATTCATGGCCTCGTTCATCTTCGGATTTCTGGGCACGGCCGGCCCGCGACTAACTTCTACGCCCGGGTTCACCGCGATGGAACTCGGCGCGATCTTCAGCCTCGATTTGCTCGCGGCTGGACTTCACATGGGAGGTGCTGACCGTGCCGGCGACCTCTGCTTTCTCATTTGCCTGCTGGTGTTCGCAATGGCCCTGGCGAAATGCTTCCGTGCCCGCAAAGATGTCCCTCCGCCAAACTTTGTTTTGGTTGCCCTCGGCATCCTGAGCGGAATCATTGGTGCCGCGCTTGCTGCTGTTTGGGAGACGGCGCTGTATTCGAAAGCTTATCAATTTGGCAGCGCGCTCTTAAACGAATGTTTTGTGCTGCTTCCGATCCTTGGCGTCGCGCCGTTTTTCATTCGTCGGTTACTCGATTTGCCTGCGCCTAATTCACCGGAGTCGCGAGTGCTCCCGACAGAATGGAAAGGGCGCGCGTTATTTGCGGGAATGATCGGCCTTGCGATCATCGCTTCATTTTGGATCGACGTGCTCAATCAACCAAAGACCGGCGGCTGGCTTCGAGTTGGCGCGATTGCATTTTATATTTCCAGGCAGCTTCCGTTTCAGGGCCGCACATTTCTCGCAGACTGTTTGCGGATCGGACTCTTGTTGATCCTGACTGGTTTTGTGGTGATCGCTTTGGCGCCAATGTACCGCATTAACGGGCTGCACATCATTTTTATAACCGGGTTCAATTTGATCGCGTTCACGGTTGCTATCCGCGTAGTTTTCGGTCACAGCGGGAATCTTCCACTGTTACAGAAGCGTCTTTGGTTTTTTATACTTACAACTGCGTTTCTTTTTCTGGCGATGATCTCGCGTTTCACGGCCGACCTGTCCTCAAAGGTGCGCGTCATGCACCTTCTCGTCGCGGCGATATGCTGGGCTGTCGGGACGCTGATTTGGCTTGCACGAGTGATTCCAAAGATAACAATGATCGAGCCAGAAACTTGAGCCAATGACTGAGGCCCTCAGCTCGGATTCGGTTGAAGAAAGGCGCACGTTCGGATGGCTGGTGGTGACGGCCGCTGGAGTGCGCGCCGCGTTCGGAATACTCATGGCGATCGACGCGTGGTTGAAATGGCGGCCGGCATTTGCTGCGCACTACGTCGGATATTTGCAGAACGCGATGAACGGTCAGCCGCCCTGGCTCGCTGCCTGGTATAATTTTTGGTTACGAATTGTTATTCAACACACGAGCTTCTTCGTTCTGGCAACACGGTTGATTGAGACGGCGATCGCAATTGGCCTCCTCCTCGGGTTGGCGCGCCGCATCACCTACATCGCCGGGGCGCTGTTCAGTCTGCTGATTTGGTCAACCGCTGAAGGTTTCGGCGGTCCTTACACATCCGGCGCGACGAATCTCGGTCCGGCGTTGATGTATGCGCTCGTTTTTGTCGCGATAGCGCTGTTTGAACGCCTTCTGGGCAGCACGCCATATAGCCTCGATTACTACATTGGCCGTCAGTTTCCGCGCTGGCGATCGATTGCTGAATGGGCGCCTCGCCGCGTGTGGGAACGTCCGCCGCCCACCCTCGACATGGACCATCAATTGGCAGCCCTCGGTGCAATTATCGTCGCGGTCGCTCTTGCGTTTGCGTCCCTCGGAAGTGCAACAGCGACGAAAGCCGCGCCGCCCACTCCCCAGAATGCCGAGGCCGCGGTTTCGCCATTGAGTATTGCTTCTGGTGCTCCAGTTGCGCACGCAGTCCCCGCCGAGTTGCCGCCGTTGATTAGCAATGGTGACACTGCGGCCGTGACGCTCGTTGCTACCGATGCAAAAGTGGAAATCGCCAGCGGTGTTCAGTTCGATGCATGGACGTTCGGCGGCACGGTGCCGGGTCCGTTTCTCCACGTGCGGCAGGGGCAACTGATCAATGTCACTTTCATTAATAATGGAAACATGACGCACTCGATTGATTTGCATGCCGCGCAGATCGATCCGAGCGTTGCCTACCGCTCGGCCAATCCGCACGAAAAGGTCGAGTTTTCATTCGTGGCGCAGACGCCGGGTGCATTCATTTATCATTGCGGAACAGCGCCGGTATTGCAGCACATCGGCAACGGGATGTTTGGCGCAATCATTGTCGATCCCGTCCAGCCTCTGCCGCCCGCCGACGTCAACTACGTCCTGGTCCAAAGCGAGTGGTACACCCAACAGGTTAGCGGCACAGAAATGTCAGGCGATTACCAAAAGATGCTGAATATGACTCCGGATGAGGTCGTATTTAATGGTGTTGCGTTTCAGTACAGCCAGCATCCACTCACTGCGAAAGTCGGACAACGGGTTCGGTTTTATTTTGTTGATGCGGGCCCGAGCCTGTATAGCGCATTTCATATAATCGGCGGAATGTTCGCCGCGGTCTACCCCGACGGAGACGCGAACCATGCTCAAACGGGGGTATCCGTTTATACCATCGCGCCTGGGCAAGGCGTTATTTTTGATGCCATCATGCAGCAGCCGGGCAAATATCCCATCGTCGATCATAGCATGCGCGACATGATGATCGGCGCCATGGGTGTGCTTAGTGTGTCGCAATAGGGGGGAGACAACTACTGCGAGTGAACGCTCCAGAGGTAGGATTGAAGACGGGAACGTTACCGGCACCTGTGTCGGTAGAGATCCTCAGATGACTGGCCGAATGGCTCCAGGGGCAGGGGACAAATAAGCTCGTGAAACGCGAGTTCTTTGCTAAGAAATCTCCGTGCCGGCAGATGATTCAGGGAACGTAAAGTTCGAGATTGGCCACGTTCTCTTCATCGACATCGTCGGCTATTCCAATCTGCTGATCACCGAGCAGACCGATCACGTCCAAAAACTAAACAAGATCATCGCCGGGGCAGACCAATTTCGCGTCGCGCAAGCCGAAGGCAAGATGCTTCGATTGCCGACTGGCGACGGAGCCGCTCTGGTTTTTCTTACTACTCAAGAGGCTCCGGTCTTGTGCGCGATGGAGATTGCCAAGGCGCTAAGAGACTATCCCGAACTCCCAGTCCGTATGGGCATCCACAGTGGACCGGTCAACCAGGTCAGTGATGTGACTGAGCGCGCGAATATTGCCGGCGCCGGAATTAACATCGCCCAGCGGGTGATGAATTGCGGCGACGCCAGCCACATTCTTCTCTCCCGCCACGTCGCCGAAGACCTCGAGCATTATCCTCGTTGGCGGGTTTACCTGCACGAATTAGGCGACTGCGAGGTGAAAAACGGCGCCCGCATTTCGGTTTTCAACTTTTACAGCGGTGAAATTGGAAACCAAGCTCTGCCAAAAAAATTCGCGCAGACAAAACTAGAGCAGGAAAAATCGTCTCGACGCTTTCGGGCAATGATTGCTGCGCTGCTGCTTCTTGCAGTTCTTGGCGTTGCCAGCGGTTGGTTTTTCTTGAATCGCTTTAACTCGAAGCCAACAGCCTCACCGGTCGTACCGCAAAAATCGATCGCCGTCCTTCCGTTTGAAAATTTGAGCGAAGAAAAAGCGAACCAGTTTTTCGCCGACGGCATGCAGGACGAAATTTTGACCGATTTGGCGAGGATCGCCGACCTGAAGGTGATCAGCCGCACCAGCGTGATGCAATACAAGACCAGCGCTGCGCGCAACCTGCGTGAAATTGGCCAGCAACTGGGAGTGGCCAATGTTCTCGAAGGCAGCGTGCAGCGCGCGGCCAACCGCATCCGGGTCAATGCCCAGTTGATCGATGCGCGGACCGACGCACACGTTTGGGCGCATACTTACGACAACGATTTGGCCGATGTGTTTGCCATCCAAAGCGAAATTGCCAAGGCGATCGCGGACCAGTTGCAGGCGCATCTTTCGCCAACCGAGAAAGCAGCGATCGAAAAGCCGCCTACCACCGATTTACCCGCGTTCGACTTTTACACCCGGGCAAAAACGCTTCTTCTTTCGCTCGGCTTTAGCAGCACCGACGACGCGACCCTGCGTCAGGTGATTGATCTTCTTAACCAAGCCGTGGCACGCGACCCCGAGTTCTTCCAAGCCTATTGCGAGCTGACTCTGGCCCATGCCAAATTCTACTCGCTCAATTTGGATCGCACACCTGCGCGGCTCGCTTCAGCAGAAGCTGCCCTTGCAGCGGTGGCTCGTCTTCGGCCCGATGCGGGCGAAACCCATTTGGCGCGGGCGCAGTATTTGTATTTCTGCCGCCGCGATTATCCTGCGGCATTGGCCGAGTTGGAAAATGCGCGACGAACTTTGGTTAACGATCCACGTGTTTTCGAATTGACCGGTTACATTTTGCGACGGCGCGGGCAATCAGAAAACGGCATGCGGAATCTCCAAAAAGCGGTCGATCTCGACCCCCGCAATTACTTTACGATTCAACAGCTCGCGCTGAGCGATCAACTTCTGCGCCGTTACCCGGAAGAAGCCGCCATGCTTGACCGCGCCTTAACCATCGTTCCCAACGATGTTCCAGTCAGAGTTCAACGACTGCTGGTCGATTTTTATTGGAAAGCCGACACCCGGCCGTTGCATGAGGGAATCGAGTCGATTCTGGCCGCTAATCCGGGAGCAATACCCGACGCGGCTGACACCTGGTTTCTCTGCGCTCTCGCGGAACGAGACCCGAGCGCGGCTGAACGGGCGTTGAACGCACTCGGCAACCGTCCTTCCTTTGGCGAAGCTGGTATATATTTAAGTACGAGTTTCGGTCGCGGCCTCCTCGCTCGGATGACAAAGAACGACGACGCGGCCCGGACCGCCTTCACTCAAGCGCGGGAGGAGGAGGAAAAGATCGTCCAAGCACAGCCCAATTCCGGGCCGCCTGTTTGTGTGCTTGGTTTGATCGACGCGGCTCTCGGTAATAAGGAAGCTGCATTGAAGGAAGGACGGCGCGCGCTTGAACTTTTGCCGTCGGAAAAAGATTCTATTACCGGCAGCGCCCTGATCCAGCTTTTTGCGATCATCGCCGCGTGGACCGGTGAAAAGGATTTGGCGTTCGAACAACTCCAACTTGGAATCGACGATCGCCCTGCCGGAATTGTAGTGACTTATGGCGGATTAAAGCTGCTGCCGTTTTGGGATCCGCTTCGGGAGGATCCGCGCTTTGAGAAAGTCATCGCTTCAGTTGCGCCGAAGGATGCGACGTCTTCCGCGAAATGATGTAATTGGCGGCGGTCTGACAC
>JAJPJU010000107.1 GCA_021324035.1 Spartobacteria bacterium
GAACGCGGTCTTCCCAGCGCCGCCGGAAACCGCGGTGATCTTTATGTGGTCGCGCAAATTCAGATTCCGAAAAAATTAACGGAACGGGAGCGGGAGATTTGGAGCCAACTGGCGAAACTCCACGGCGGTTAGACACGAATTTCACGAAGAGGCAAAACGACGCAAATTACACGGATTTTGCACTAAATAAGGATCAGAAAAGCAGAAGGAAATGAACTTTAGTGATAATTCGTGCAATTCGTGTCTCGCCGTAATTGGTGTAATTGATGTCTTATGAAAATTGCGCTCGGGACCGATCACGCCGGTTTTCGTTACAAAGAAAAAGTGAAAGCGTTGCTGACTTCGCTTGGCCACGAGGTCAAAGACTTCGGCACATTTAGCGAGGACCCGGTCGATTATCCCCTTTTCATCCGCCCAGCGGCGGAAGCGGTCGCAAACGGCGAATGCGAGCGAGGTTTTGTTTTCGGCGGCTCGGGAAACGGCGAAGCCATGGTGGCCAACAAAGTTCACGGCGTCCGCTGTGCGCTTTGCTGGAACGAAGAAGTCACCCGATTATCCCGGCAACACAACAATGCGAACGTGCTTTCGTTAGGCCAACGCGTGATCCCTGAAGAGATGGCGATGAAAATTGTGCGAATCTGGCTGGAAACACCGTTCGAAGGCGGCCGCCACGAAAGACGCGTTGAGCAACTCAACGCGATGTAGAACGGCAAATTCGAAATCCGACACCCCTAGATCAAGCGATCGAGACAGACCGCAATTAGAAAGACCGCGCTGACAAAAGCGTTACTTTGGAAAAAGGCGCGATTGATCCCCACGACATCGAGAGATCGAGCGCTGCGATGTTCGAAAAACAGCGCCGCAGCCACCAGGACCATCGCACCAAAATAAATCGGGCCGAGCTGCGCGACGAAGCCGAAAACGATCAACGCAACCAAGAGGAAAAGATGCAATAACTGCGCAAGCCGCAGGCTGTTTTGTATTCCCAGCCGGACGACCAGCGAGTGAAGGCCCTCCTGTTTGTCGAAATCGAAATCCTGGGTGGCATAGATCAGATCAAAACCGGCGACCCAGCAAACAATTCCCGCCGCCAGAACAAACGGGGCGAGAGCGACATTTCCGGTTTGCGCGATCCATGCGCCGATCGGTGAAATCGCCAGCGCCGCGCCGAGAAAGAAATGCGTCGCTGACGTGAAACGTTTGGTTAACGAATACAGGAAAATGATCAGAAGCGCGATAGGTGAAAGCAGAAAGGTCAATCGGTTGATCGCAGCGGCCGCGATGACAAAGGCCGCCGAGCTCACAATCAGCGAAAGAAGCATCGCCGATTTCGACAAAAGCAGATGGCGCGAGGCTGTGCGCGGATTGCGCTGATCGAGCGACCAGTCGACCCAGCGATTGAAAAGCATTGCAGAAGTTCGCGCGCAAACCATGCAGACCAGCACCAAAGTCAAAACCCGGGCCGAAGGCCTGCCGTTGGCGGCTACCACGAGCGCACCCAGCGCAAATGGAAGAGCAAAAACAGTGTGGGAAAAACGAATGAGCCTGAGAAACCGCTCTACCGCATTTGCGGATCGCGATTCATCTTGAACCTGCTGGTCTTGCGCAACCATCACCTTTATTAAGAATCGCTCTCCAGGAGCTCTCGCAAACGGTCGCCGGCTCCCGAAAGAATCGGAGTGCCGTGCGCGAAAAGCAGGCGCTTAAAAGAAAATGACAGCAGTTTTCGCAGGGAACGGCGCATTTGTTTTTGATCGAGGCAATATTTCGGCGGCAAGAAAGTAAAACCGTAGGGTTCGAAGTTAATCAAGGCATCGCCGACGATCATTGTTCCTCCGTCGACCGGTCGGTAAAGAGCAATTTCACCGGCGACAGCGCCCTCGATCTCGATGACCTCAAGATCTGGATTCTGACCGAGCGACGATAGATCGCCTGCTTGGCCGGCTTTGATTTCCGCGGAAGCGGTCGGGTGCGCAAAAATGGGCACCGAAAAACGCTTGGCCAAATCACAGGCGGCGCGGCCGTGGTTTATATTAGTAATGATCACGCCCTTGATCGGCCGGGCATTGTCCAGCTGTCGATATTCCGGCCCGGGCAGTGGAATTGGATCGACCAAATAGATCCCGTCGCCGGCGGCGAATGCGGTGGCGAAGAGCTCGGCTTTTACGGAGGGATCGTAGGCGTGCCAGATCCAAAGGCCGGGGCGCAGCTGGGCAATTTCGGGGGCAGGATATGGAGTGGGCACGATGATCTAAGGTGGCGGAGGGCCTCGAGTTGAGCAAGGGGTGGCATCCTAGTTGCTCTAGTGATTATAGAAATTATAAACCTGCTACTATGATTACCTTCGCCTACCAAGCCCGAGACGCCTCCGGCCGCATCGTCTCTGGTGTCCAAGATGCCCTTAACGAAGACAACGCCGTCACCAGTCTGATGAGTCGCGGCCTGATGGTGTTGTCTCTCACCGAAAAAGCCACTGCCAGCAAAACCAAGAAGAAAGCATGGACGGTAAAAGAAACCGACCTGGTTCTCTTTACCCGACAGCTGGCGACCATGATTGAGGCCGGTATCTCCCTGGTTCAGGGATTGACCGCTCTTTACGATCAATGCGATCCGAAACGCCAGAAAAACCTGCGAAACGTGGTTAGCGACGTAACCACCCGGGTCCAAGGCGGCGAAACATTTCATGAAGCGATCGGCAAACATCCCCGGGTGTTCAATCGCCTGTTCACCAGCATGGTCAAAGCGGGTGAAACCGGCGGTCTTTTGGCCGAAATCCTCGAGCGACTCGCCGGATTCCTCGAAGCCAGCGCTCGTTTGCGCAAGAAAGTGAAGTCGGCCATGACCTATCCAGTCATCGTCGTCTGCATCGCTTTTGCCATCACCACGTTCCTCATTGTCCGGGTCGTTCCAATTTTCGGAGAAATCTTCAAGGATTTCGGCGCGAAACTGCCCGCACCAACGCAATTTCTCATCGACGTCAGCGATTTCGTCCGTGGCGAATGGTATTTCCTGCTGATCGGAATGGCTTCGGTAATCTTCGGTATCCGGACCTTCGTTCGGTCGACCAGCGGAAAACAGATTTGGGATAAGTGGAAATTGAAACTGCCCGTGTTCGGGCCGCTCATTCACAAAATCGCGATGTCGCGATTCTCCCGCACTTTCGCTCAGCTGATCCGCAGCGGCGTGCCGATCCTCGAAGTCATTGACATCGTTGGCGGTTCCGCTGGCAACTATGTGATCGAAAAAGGCATCCAGGGTCTCGGTGAAGATGTGGAGAAAGGCGACAATCTCTCTGTCGCCATGTCTAAGAAGCCAATCTTTCCGCCCATGCTTCTGCGCATGGTCGCCGCCGGCGAAGCCACCGGCAAGATCGATAACATGCTCGAGAAGATGGCCGATTTCTGGGACGAAGAAATCGAAGCCATGCTCGACGCCCTGACATCTTTGATCGAACCAATGCTGATCGTCTTCCTGGGTGTAATCGTCGGCGGCATCGTTATCGCGATGTTTCTGCCGATCTTCAAACTCAACGAGATCGTATCGCAAAGCCAATCCGCACATTGATTTCCCAAAAAAAGAGCTAGGAGAAGCTCGTAGGCAGGGAGGGGGCGGACCGAAAGGTCCGTCCCTTTCTGTTTATAAGAAGTGACTAGTGACATGTGACGAGTGACGCGTGCAAGAAGCGAAGCAGCGAGTAGCGGGCGAACGAGTTGTACTTCGTTTGGTCTCAAACGCCGAACTAATAGACAGGCAGTCGCCCAACGAGCACCGTTACGACGACCGTCGAGGAACTAAGGCGCTGAACGAGCTGCAGCGTAAAGGGAACAGAATAACTGTTCTCGTCACATGTCACACGTCACCCGTCACTTCTGCAGAGCGGATTGAGGTTCGACAAACACCGGCGCAGCGGAAATGTCCTTCGCGTCGAACGAAAAACCGTGGGTATTGCTGCGCAGCGTTTTCAAAACATTGGCCACATTTTGAGCAGTGGTGCCGGAATAAAACCGCACCAGGCCGACCGTTGTCCGTGAACCGAACACCGTGATCATGATCGTGTCATCATCGACCGAATTCATGAACATATGGTTGCCATTGCCCTGGTGATACAAAGCGTTGAACTCGACCTCGCCAATTCGACGGGCCAGCTCCCGAGTCGCCGCAAACGAACCGGCGGCTAAAGCGGCGATCACCGTAACGTCCATCACGTCCATATCGCCGCATTGAGAAATTACGTTGCCGCCGCGATCGATCACGATGGTCAGCTCCGCCTCGGTTTTTTTCAAAAAGTCGCCGAGAACGCCGTCGAGCGTCGCGACATCTTCAATCGTCAGGACTGGAATCGCGTTCACGCCGGAAGCCTTTGCGTTGAGTGCGGTGGTTCGACGGGAATCGCCACCGGCAGCGGCGCGCCCTGGGGCGCTTCGCTTTGCTTGCTAAACTTGTGCAACAAAATTTGCGAAACAGCGTTGAGCGCGGCGAACACGTTCTGACCGGTGCTCGAAATGACCTCAAAGCTTTGCAGCCGCTTTTTCCGGTTGTTCATCACATATTCCATGTAATTGACCGGAGCGATGTTAGGAAGGTCGCGCTTGTTGTACTCGAGCACACAAGGCGTGTCCTCGATGTTCATGTTCTGGAGCTGCAGATTGTCGCAAAGGTTTTTCCAACTCTCGACGTTCTCCTCCATTTTTTCCCATTGAGAATCGGCAACGAACACGACGCCGTCCACGCTTCGCAGCACCAATTGACGGGTCGCGTTGTAAATGACCTGGCCGGGAACGGTGTAGAGCTGAAACTTCGTCACGAATCCCTTGATCACGACCGCATTCAACGGCAGAAAATCAAAGAACAATGTCCGCTCGGTTGCGGTCGCCAGCGAAACCAGGTCGCCCCGATTCAACGGATTGATCCGTTGATGAATGTAATTCAGGTTCGTTGTCTTTCCGCACAGGGCCGGGCCGTAGTAAACGATTTTGAACTGAATCTCGCGGCTGGCGTAATTAATGATCGACATTCGGCGTCTCCGGTTGGGCGTAAGTTTTGGAAAGCTTTTCAATGAGCTCGGCCAGGCGGGCCCGGATCTCGGGCTCAAGCGCCTTCTCATGCAGAGCGGTCAGGCAAACATTTCCACGCGCAAAAAAACTGACCGCGGAGTTTTTCGCATACAACGTCATTGCCAAAAGCTCGCCGAGTCTGGTTTCGTTTACATGTTGAGTGATTCGCTCCAACATTGACGGCGCCATTGCGCACAAACCGTCGGCCTGCATCCCGTCGGGCAATTCTCCGGCCAGGCTTAATCCATCTGAAAACGTGATTGCGCACGCTTTCACACCCCTCAGACCGTTTGCCTGAGCGATGATTTCTTTTGGATCGACCTTCTCGACGACTGGTTTCGGCGCCGGCTCGCTTGAAACCGCCGCCGGCTCAACCTTTTGCGTAACGGAGGGTTCCTTTTCAGGTTCGCCCTTCGGCGCAAACCGCAGTGCATCTTCTTTCGCTTTGAGGAAGAACGGGGTTTCAAAATCTTTGTCGATTGCACTTGTCTCCTGATCGTCGCGAAGTTTGAGAACCGTCGCCGGCAGGTTTTTCAATACTTCTTCGAGAGGCAACGCGACGGGCGTTTTGGCCCCGTCTATTTGAAAAAGACCCCGATGTTTCTCGGGCAATGCTTTTTCAAAAACATCCGCCGCGATCGAAACGCGTCCGGTCGCAAGCTGAGGCTCAACCAACCGCAACGGCAGAGAGAACCGTTCGTCATTCGCGACAGTGGCCACGTCACCGGTCAATTGAAATGCCGGCAAATTTTGAAGCACCGCTTTTAGCGAAAACGAAATCGTCGGGCCATCTTTCGCGAGCTCGGGTTTTGTCGGCGACATCGGAATTGATGGCGCTGGAATTGTTTTCACCGACTCCGGAGGCGCAGCTTTCACTGCTTGCGGCAACACGGATGGGACCGGTTCGGGCGCTGCTTTCGCCGGTTCTCGCGAGGCAATTTTCACCGGCTCGACCGTGAAAGGCTTGGTAACCGGTTCCTCCAATCGCAAGGTGAGCGGTTGCGCCGGCTTCGGCCCTTCCGACGTGATTGCCGGCGCTTTGACAGTCGGCGTCTGAGTTGCCGCCGAGGCTGCCGGCGTTTTCTCCGGTTCTTTGGTCACCGGTTTTTCCCTAAGGTAATCAAACGCGATTTTCGCAAGCTCGGGACTAAACGGCAAAGGAGTTGGAACGGGCGGCCCGCTAGAGGCTGGAACTCTCTCGGATGCGGACACACCCGTTCCATTCGGCGAAAGTTCTTCAAAGGAAAGATCGTCCTCATCCGGACTTGGCTCTGGACTTTCACTCTTTGGAGTTAACTCCTCCGAATGAAGTGAAATGACGCGTTGACCGGACGATGTCGTTTTCGCCGGACCTTCCGGTTCTACCGGCGTAGCGTCAGGCTCGGCGTCGGCAATCGACTTGGCGGTCGCGTGCTTTACCGGTGTGGCTGGTGCAAATGACGTTTCAATCGGCGCGATCTTCGTTCCGAAACGCTGCGAGTCTTCGATTGTTGCCTTCAGGATCGGCGTATCAACATGCGGAACGGTCGGATCTCGCTCCTGGTCCGCGCGAACGTGCGCGCTTTGAAATTGTTCGAGCACTTTCTCATACGGGAGATCGACACGGGTGTCGTCGTCAGGCCGCACCGATCGAATAAAAATTTCGGGAACCTGCTGATAAAGGCTGGGCAGCGAGATCGTCGGATGTTTCTCCGGCATTCCCTTCTCAATTTCCGATGCTTTCAGCAAAACCGTCGCGTTGGTGTCGAGGATCTCGACCGGCTTGATGAATCCCGCCGGAACCATGTCGACCAGGTCCGCGACGCGTAATGTAATTGTGCGTTCAACTTTCGGTTCCAATGCGCGAGCCAGAGCTGGCGGCAATTGCGAAGCCCGTGGCCTCGGCGCCGACGTCGTGATTTTGCTGGCGCCAAGTTCGAGCGGCATGCTGCTTCGCGGAGTGGCAACCGTCGCCGCGGCCGAGCGGAATGGATCGGGAGCTGGAGCCGATAACGACCGGGTCGCATTGGGCATCACCGTTTTGCTCAACCGTTCGTTGTCCGCTTTCTTCGGGCGGATCACCCGGGTCACCGGCTTGGCTGGAGACTCTGCGACTGCCGCACCCCCGGAACGGCCGGTCAATTTCTTGAAAAGATCGAGGAACGGAATCGTCATCGCTTCAATCCTCCGCCGTCACCCGCCAGATTTCCTCCAGCGTGGTCACGCCCTCGAGCGCCTTTTCGATTCCAACCATGCGCAGCGTTTTCATCTTTTCGGTGACAGCCTGGTTCTTGATAACCGCCGCTGACGCGCGCTTAATAATGAGACGCCGGATCGCTTCACTGACCGGAAGCGCTTCGATCAACGCCGCCCGGCCCACGTAACCGCGGCCTTTGCACCGGTCACATCCGCTGCCGTGATAAAATACGGCCTCTTTGTTTTCGGCCAGGCCAAGCTTGGCGACAATCTCCGGCTCGGGAACGAATTGTTCTTTGCAGTTCGAACAGATGCGGCGCACCAGACGTTGCGCGCAGGTCATCAGGATCGAGCTCGAAATCAAAAACGGCTCGATGCCCATGTCGTCCAAACGCGTGATGGCGCCGGCGGCATCGTTCGTGTGCAGGGTGCTCAGCACCTGGTGACCGGTCAACGCCGCTTTCACCGCGATGTCGGCAGTTTCGTTGTCACGAATTTCACCGACCATCACGATGTCGGGATCTTGACGCAGGATTGATCGCAGCGCGGACGCGAAATCGAGACCGATATCGGCGCGCACCGCCACCTGATTGATTCCCGCCAGCTCGTACTCGATCGGATCTTCGACCGTAACGATGTTGTATTGAGGGCTGTTCAACTCGTGCAGCACTGAATACAGCGTGGTGGTTTTACCGGAACCGGTCGGTCCGGTGACCAAAATCATCCCGTGCGGCGCGTCGATCGCTTTCTTGAATTTTTCCAGCGTGTCGGCGTCCATCCCCATCTGGTCGATGCTTCCGCTCAACGCGCTCTTATCGAGAATACGGATGACGATTTTCTCGCCGTGAGCTGTCGGCAAAATCGAAATACGCAGATCGATTTCTTTGCCGAGCACCCGGATCCGGAACCGTCCGTCCTGCGGAACCCGGCGCTCCGCAATATTCAAACCTGCTAAAATCTTGATGCGCGACGTGATCGCGAGCTGCAACGCCTTCGGCGGCGATTCCGCCGGAATCAATTCGCCGTCGATTCGGTAACGCAGCTTGAGCGTGTTTTGAAACGGCTCGATGTGAATGTCCGAAGCCTTTTCTTTGACCGCCTGGGCCAGGATCAAATTAACAATCTTGATGACCGGCGCGTCTTCGCTGTCGTGCGCCAACCGGTCGAGATCGATTTCTTCCCGTTTCGCGCCCTGGACTTCGACCGACTCAGCGCCTTGGGCGGCTTCTTCCGAAACCTGGCGCAGCACCTGGCTCATGTTGCCCGGGCCATGCACTCCCGCCAGGGTGTCAAGCACCGCCCGTTCGGTCGCGATCATCGGAACGATCTCGAGCTGAACCCGACGTTTCAGGTCGTCGACCGCGAGGACATTCGTCGGGTCGGCCATTGCCACAAAAAGTTTTCCATCCAGGCGCGCGATCGGCACCAGCTTGTTCGCCTTGGCCATTTCGCGCGGCACAATCGACATCACCTCTTCCGGCACGCGCAATCGCGCCAGATTCACCGGCGGCGTGTTCAAACAACGGCCGATGCTGAACACCATGTCCTGCTCGGTCACGAATTGCCGGTCGGTTAAAATTTTCAGTAACCGTCCGCCTTCGGACTTTTGAATGCCGATCGCTTCCTCGAGTTGATTTGGAAGGAGCAATCCCTCCTCGATCAACACATCTGCGATCCGCTCGCCGAAAGATTTACTTCTCATGGGATCGCTCAAGTGTTGTTCAGCCGGTAAATGGCACGCAGCGTCTGCGCGATCGCTGTCGGCCGCGCCAGATACCACGAAACGGTGTAATCGACGGATTGCTGGACCGCATCGCGGCCGGCGGAATCAAAAGGATTGCAGCACGCCACCATCATGGTGCGGCTGACCAGGTCGAACGGGACAAACAAACGCCCGAGTGTGAGATATTCCGGCAACATCGGCGCGATCTGCCGGTCGGTGTCGTAATATTCCAGTGGAACGAACGCGAACTTCGTCCGGTCGATCAACGCCGACAGCACCGGTTCGAGCTGTTGCGGTTTTTCCTTCGTCAACGTTCCCAACATCGAAGCCGCCAATGCGTGGTCTTGAAGCTCTTTGTTAGCCTCCTTGGTCGACTCCAACGCGCTGTTCACCTGCTCTTCGGTGAAAAGCTGCTGAACGATCAAAAATTTCGCGAGATGATCGTCCCCGCGTTCCTGCAAATTTGCGATTCGCCCCAGATTTTTGCCGCGCGCAACGTCGACGTCGATCAACGCGCCTTCAACGGTCGGCGAAACCAGTGAACCTTCGGCCTTGGTAAATGGCCCACTGACTCGATTGCCGTCGACTTTCGATTTCTCGACGATTGCCTGACCGGTCGCCTGCAAACGTTGTTCGATTTCTCCGAGCATTGCCAAGATCTCCGGCGAGTTCGGCTGCCGGGTCAGGATCATTTCGCATTCGTGAAGCGCCGGCGTGTAGGATCCGGAATTGAAATAAGCTTCGGCGAGCTTGCGGGAAGCCTTCAACGCGTCGTCATGACGGCCGATTTTAGTGTAAGCTTCCTTCAGGATTTCAAGCGATTGATAGTCTTCGGGTTGTGTTTGAGTGATCGCCTCAAACATCTCAATCGTTTGGAGGATTTGGTTATGCTCCTCGGCAGAAAGGGTGTGTTCCAGCACGCCCGAGGTAAAAGCTAGAAGTATGCCCCTACGCCGGGCGGAAGGGCGTTTTCCCTCTTAAAACTGCGAATTTCTCAATCCTGATAAGCCATTCCCGGACTGTCATTTATCAAATCAGGAAGCCAGAAAATCACGAAAACCGAAAGAACGCGGAATCGCCTAAATTTAGAAGTTCCGACCCCGAATTCCGCAGCCTCCGCAAATTCCGGACGGTTTCGACGTCTGATGTCCGACCTCCGATTTCTGCCGCTTACCGCATCCCGCTTCGCGTTCCCTCCCTGCTCCCTGCTCCGTTTCGAAGTTCACATTTTGCGCATCGCGCGTTATAAAAAATCCGTGTCCTGCCGCAGCCGCTTCGCACTTCGCGCTTCGCCCTTCGCAATTTCCCCCCTGCTCCCGCAAATCAAACCTCAAACATCAAACATCAAACATTCGCGAGCGTTCACGCTGCTCGAACTCCTCGTCGTCATGGGCATCATCGCGATTCTACTCGTGCTGGTCGTCCCGGCGTTCACGACGATCAAGGGCGGCAATGATGCAACTGCTGCCGCGTATGCAATTAAGGGCGCACTAGAACAGGCGCGGACTTATGCGAAGGCGAACAACACGTACGTCTGGGTCGGGTTTTTTGAAGAACTTGGTTCTATTGGTTCGACCAATCCCGCAACGCCGGGAGTTGGACGCATTGTAATCTCAACCGTCGCGTCCAAAGATGGGACCAAGATATACACGTCGGTATCGAGTCCTGCGTCCGACCTGGATTCAACAGGCACCAGACTTTCAGCAGTCACAAAGTTGGTGAAACTAGAGAATTTCCATCTCCGAACTTTTCCCGCCGGCACGGGCGTCGCGCCGGCAGACAAATTTCCAACGCGACCTCTAATCCCTGGTTTAACGCCAGATAATGCACGAATTGGTGATGTGAGTCCCCCTGATTCTTTGCGATACTTTCACTATCCGCCAACCAGTCCGGAGACCAATGCGCAGTACAGATTCAAGAAAATGGTGCAATTCAGCCCGCGTGGTGAGTGCAGGCCTCAAAATGACAACTACGATATTAGGGCGGTCATGGAAGTAGGGTTTCAACCAACACGGGGCACTGTTCTCGATGACGCCAAAGCGTGCGCGATCCAGCTCACAGGGTTTGGCGGAAATATCCAAATATACCAGCGGTGAGAACTCGAGTTAATCCTATTGCTTCGTTTTCGCTTGTCGAAGTCACCATTGCACTAGGTGTCGGTGCGTTTTGCTTAATTGCGATCTTTGGCTTGCTGCCTGTGGGGATTCAACAGAATCGCGACTCATTTTCGCAGACAGCGGGAACGACAATCTTGCGCAATGTGATCGCTGATATGCGGGCGACGCCAAATGCATCATCCACCTCCGCGCAATACCACGTCACGTTTGGTAGTCAAAAGACACTCTTCTTCGACGCTTCAGGTCGCGCGACCGCATCGATTGGGCCAGATTCGCGTTATAAACTCAATATATCTTTTCCCAGTAGTACCGGAGCGTTCGCTCCAACCTATTCCCATCTAACTCTTAGTTGGCCAGCCAACGCCAATCCAAGCGCTGCTAGTGGATCGGTCGAGATGTTCGCCGCCTTCGATAGGCATTAGTCATTGAGCCATGGCAAACAACGATCGCGGATTCACACTCGTGGAAATGCTTGTGTCTATCGCTGTCCTAACGATTCTGGTTCTTCTAGCAACGTCCCTGATTAATAGTGCCTCAAGAATCACAACGCTTGCGCACAAACGAATGGATACAGATGCGAACGCCAGGCAGCTGCTGGATCGAATCTCTCTCGACTTTTCACAAATGATAAAGCGAACAGATTTGGACTATTTCGCAAAGAATACACGATCTCCGAACTCTGTAGGTGGTAGCATGGCCGGCAACGATCAAATAGCGTTCTACAGTACGGTACCTGGATATTCAGCCACCGCTGCAAGTCCGATTTCATTGGTTGCCTATCGAATCAATGGCCAAAACCGGTTAGAACGAATGGGAAAGGGATTGTTATGGAACGGCGCGTCCGCCTCAAGCGCACCTGTTGTGTTCTTGCCTCTTAGAATTGCTGCGACTTGGCCGACGGCCGTCGATTCAACATCGTCTGATAGTGATTACGAACTAATCGGTCCACAAATGTTTCGGTTTGAATATTATTATCAATTAAGCAACGGAAGTCTTTCCGACACTCCATGGGACGTCGGGGCAGGACACAATAGTGTCAGTGGAATGCGTGATGTGACAGCTGTTGTGATTGCGATCGCCACTATCGACACCAAAAGTAAAATCCTTACATCCGATGCGCAGCTCGGAACGTTAGCGACGTCTCTAAACGATTTTTCAAACTCCATGAATCCTGGAGACCTATTAAGTCAATGGCAATCGGCGATCGATACGGATACCACTTTACCGCGAGCTGCCTTGCAAGGTGTTCGCGTCTACGAAAGGTATTCGTATTTTTCAAAATGAATCGATTTCATAAGGCGAATGATTCTAATATTGGCGCCGCATTAGTCATTGTCCTCGCGTTTGTCGTACTTCTAACAGGCTTGGTTCTCGCTTATTTCTCGCGAACCGCAATAGATCGACAGTTATCAAAATCGAGTTTCGACGACTCCGCTGCAGATGTGCTTGCAAAGAGCGCACTGCAAATCATTGTCAGTGATTTCAAACAGGAAGTATCTAACACATCTACCAGCGTAACGGCAGGAAATGTTCAGCCAACTGCTTACGGCACGCCTGCACCAAGCCAGACGGCCATTCCAAACCTGATTAGACGCAGCGCTAGCGGCGATCCAACAGGGCGAACATCAAACATCAATTCGAATACTGCCTCGATAAATGGGCGATCAGTAAGTCTGTCTCGATGGAACAGCCATTATTTGATACCGCGAGCAAGCACGACCACGTCGGTAGACTCAACGCCAGTTTCAAGCTTCGTCGCACCTGATTGGGTCTTGGTGACTCGTAATGGCCCGATCTCCGAATCCGGCATTGGTTCAGGTTCATCTGCGATCAACAACTCCACGAGTGCGAACACGAATTTTGTGATCGGACGTTACGCTTACGCTGTTTACGATGAGGGAGCTTTGCTGGACGTGAACGTTGCTGGATTTCCGTTTCAACCAACAACACCTGCAAGC
>JAJPJU010000157.1 GCA_021324035.1 Spartobacteria bacterium
AAATGGCGTGGTGCCAACCGCCGCTGGAAGAAAAAGATCGAGGATGCGGACGCTCCGGACGGGAATGAGGAATACCTTTTGTACCAAACTTTGCTCGGCACCTGGCCGATGAGCAATGAGGGCGCGCCGCTACGCACCGTTGGCCCGGACTACATCGAGCGAATCCAGAATTACATGACCAAGGCTTTGAATGAAGCGAAGCTGAATACGAGCTGGATCCGGCCTAACGAGGAATGGCTTTCCGCGATGCGCGATTTCGTTGCGAAAATATTGGACCCGGCGCCAAGGAACAAATTTCTACCGCTATTCCTGCCGGTCGCTAACGACATTGCGCGACTGGGAGCGATTAACTCCCTTGCCCAGACTGTGCTCAAGCTGACATCACCCGGCGTTCCCGATATTTATCAGGGAAACGAGATCTGGGATTTCTCATTGGTGGATCCGGACAATCGCCGGCCTGTTGATTACAAAGTGCGCGCGGAAATGCTCTCATGTTTATCGAGCAAAACGCCGGAGCAGCTTGTGCAAAACTGGCCCGACGGACGCATCAAAATGTTTGTTACCCAGCGCGCGCTGCAATTCCGCGGCGAACACGCGGATCTTTTCCAAAACGGCGATTATTTGCCGTTGCAGGCGAAAGGCCCATTTTCGGAGTGCGTCATCGCTTTCGCGCGAAGGCTCGACCGGCGATCAGTCGTCGTGATCGTTCCCCGGCTTTCATCACGAGTTGGTTTTCCGCCGATCGGCGATCGATGGAAGGACACAGCGATCGAATTACCCGAAGGATTTCCGCTTGAGCGCTGGCGCCAGGTCCTTACCGGACACGAGTTCTGGATCAAAGATCGAGCAATCCGTATGGCGGACGCGTTATCGATCCTGCCAGTTTCGATTCTCGCGAATTAATGCTGCGCGCCGCGGGCAAATCGTTCGGCCAGATCGCCGACCCACTGCGAGAAATTCCCCAAATTTTTGCCGAGATCGTCCGCGAAGCTGATGAAAGTGATATGGGGCGAGGCAACGATCAGCAACACTGACAAGAGCACGAGGTTCATCAGGTAGATCACGACCAGCGAAAAAAATGTTCCGTGATCGCGAAGATCCGTCTGATTCTTCGGAATCATCCAGCAGGTGAAGGTTAAGTGGAAGGCCCAGGTTGCGCCGATGACCGCGTAAAGAATACGGCCGTAGGGTTGCATGTTATAGAAAAGGCTGAGCACGCCGTAAGTCGCGATGGCGAGAATGCTGTAGAAGGGAAAAAAATATGGCGCCAGTGCGATCCAGAAATTAGTGCGGTTGGTGACAATGTGGCCGCCGTCCCGGCCAACGCGAAAACGGCTGACCCGGCCGCCCATTAACCAGACCCAGACCGCGTGGGTCAGTTCGTGACCGAAAACATAAAGAAGAATCGGGCGCGGCAATCCCATGAACGCGATCAGCCAAAGAACCGCGCCTAACGAAAAGAACCAGAATGGTTCGGCCGTCCACAAATGTTCGGCGACGGTTGCGCGCGCGAACGCGGTGAAAAAAGTCTGGGTCAAAATTGCGCAGATCGGTAACAAAAAAACGCCGAAGAAAAATTTCACCCAGCGGGTGGGCACCATATAAGTGCCTGGCGTCGGCGCGCGGCGCGTCGTCGGCACAACGTAGGGCGCGACTTTCACGCCCCGGGACATTTTTCTCCCGCGCACCATTCCCTCTTTGCGGTTCATCGCGATGATGTTAGCGCAAAAGGGAGAGAAAGAGGAAGAGGGTTAGGCGCGGCCCATATAGGCGCCGGTGCGGGTATCAATCTTGATGATTTCCCCTTCCTTAATGAAAAGCGGAACGTTGATCGTTTTTCCCGTTTCCAATTTGGCCGGTTTGGTTACGTTGCTGGCAGTATCGCCGCGCAGGCCTTCCGCCGACTCGATCACTTTCAAACTGACCGAGGCCGGCATTTCGATCTGGACAGGTTTGCCTTCGGCGTAGAGGACCTGCACCGGCGTGTTCTCAACGAGATAATCTTTGGCCTCTCCAATGAGGCTGTCTTGAAACGCGACCGTGTCATAGGTCTCGGGATCCATGAAGTGATAGCCGTTGTGATCGTGGTAACTGAATTCGAGTTGTTTCCGTTCGATGTCGACCAGCTCAACTTTGTCAGTGGAACCGAAGCGAACGTCAGCGCTTTTGCCTGTGTTGATGTAACGAATGATCGCCTGCACGAACGCGCGCAGGTTGCCGGGTGTCCGATGGTGCACTTCGAGCACGATCGCGGTGTTACCGTTGTATTTGATCGCCATCCCCCGGCGAAGGTCGTTAGCTGCTGCGGCCATAAGATGTTGAGAGGGTTGAGAAGTTGAGTCGATTTGCTGCGACGTCAAGCTCTTCTCAACCGCTCAACATCTCAACTCCTCAACAGCTTTAGAGTAACTTCAAGCGGGTCAAATCCTGAGCATCGACGATTCCTACAGGTTTGTGATCGTCGTCCACGACCACCAAATCATCGATTCGATGACGCTCGAGAAGGTTAAGAACTTCAACCGCGAGCTTGTCCTGGTGAATCGTGACGGGATTGAGAGTCATTAAGTCGGAGACAAGACGCTCACCAACCTTTGAATCGGTTTGAAAGTGTCTGACAAAGTCACCGTGGGTAAAGATTCCAGCCAGTCTTCCATCGGCGTCGGTCACAACTGAAGCTCCGGCCCGCACGGCTGTCATCGCTTTGAGAGCATCGCGGACCAGTACATCCGACGATGCTATCGCCATCCCATTTTTCGGCCGCATGATTTGATGGACCGGAATCAGCAAGCTGCGGCCGATCTTTCCGCCGGGATGAAATTTGGCAAAATCTTCTTTGTTAAATCCGCGCGCTTCGAGCAAAACCATCGCCAGGGCATCGCCAAGGGCGAGCATCGCGGTCGTGCTCGAAGTCGGCGCCAGGTTTAACGGACATGCTTCCTGCTCGACATTCACATCGAGAACGACGTGCGCGTTTTTCGCGAGAGTGGAATCCGCATCGCCGACCATGGCGATGATTTTTACCTGAAAACGAGCGATCGCCGGCAAAACCCGCACCAGCTCTTCAGTTTCGCCACTGGAACTGAGTGCGAGAATGATATCGCCGTCAGCGACCACGCCAAGATCTCCATGGAGCGCATTCAACGAATCGAGCACTACAGCGGGCGAACCGGTGCTGGTCAGGGTGGAGGCGATCTTACTGCCAATATGCCCGGATTTACCGACGCCCAGAACCACGACTTTGCCGCGGGCATCGACCGTGTCTTTAATAAGAGCGACCGCGCGGGTAAAATTGTCGCCCAGTCTTTGGTGAAGGCGTTGAAGCTCCCGAATTTCGAGATCCAAAACGCGGCGTGCTTTCTCCAAATAGTCCATTTACCTTGACAATTCTGCGCTGGAGGAGTCTAACGGGCAAGAACCGACCTTAACCGGAGAAAAGTAATGAAAAAGCTCGTGTTGCTCGGGGTATTAATGGTGGTCGCGGGCTTCGGCTTTGCGCAGTCGCCGACACCGCAAAAGAAAAGCTTTACCGCGAAGACCACCGGCAAGACTCGTCCGGCGCCCCAGCGGCCTCCATTGCGACGCGAAAGTACCGAAGGCAGCCTGGCCCGCGCTTCCCGCGGTGGAAATCCGTTTCAATTGTTGAATCCCAGAGCTCCGGCGGTTTACGGCCGCGCCGAGGACAACGTCTTTCTCGATCCCGAAACTGGAAAGTGGAAGGGATTCAAGCTGCTCACGATCAACTTTTAAACTTCGCGTCCGATTAGTGCGGATAGGCTCGTAGTGGTAGCGAGTTTGATTTCAAACGTTGAACGATCCGTCTGAATCAGGCCCCGTCGTCGCATTTTACTGCGCGACTTTCCTCAAGCCGGAGATGTTGCACATCTACCGGCAAATCACCGGTCTTCGTCGGGTCCGACCGGTCGTCGTTGCACAGAAACGGGAGAACGCGGACGAATTCCCATTCGAAAAAATCGATCTGGTCGAAAAGCCAGCCATACATTTTTTGCGACGTTTCTGGTTTCGACAGGTTTGTAATAAACCGTGGCAGGTCTCCCGTTCGGAAGTGCAGGCGATCAATGCAGTGTTGGCCCGGGAGAACGCGCAGTTATTGCATATCTTTTTTGGTCACATTGCGGTCCATCTCTTGCCGTTGATCCGAACCTGGCCAAATCCGCGAGTCGTTTCGTTTCACGGCGCGGACGTAATGGTCGACATGGATAAACCGGCTTACCGCCAGGCGACAAAGGAGATGCTCGATCTCGTGACGCGAGTTTTTGTTCGTTCGGCATCTCTGCAACGCGCGATTATCGAACTTGGCTGCGACGAAAAGAAGATCGATGTGGTGCGCACCGGCATTCCGCTCCAGGAATTTCCGTTTCGCGAGCGTGAGTTTCCAACGGATGGAAGCTGGCGTTTTCTGCACGCAAGCCGGCTCGTGCAAAAAAAGGGGATCGCAACGACCCTGCACGCCTTCACTGTGTTTTCGAATCATTATCCGAAAGCGATCCTCACGGTCGCCGGGGAAGGGCCGATGCTGGCGGAGCTCAAGGAACTTACCCGTAAACTCAAAATCTCCGATCGCGTAATGTTGCCGGGATTTTTAGCGCCGGAGAAATTGCGCGAAGTTTATTACGCTTCACACATTTTCCTTCATCCCAGTGAAACCGGCAGCGACGGAAATCAGGAAGGCATTCCGAACTCGATGCTGGAAGCGATGGCAACCGGACTCCCAGTGTTCGCGACAAACCACGGCGGAATTCCGGAAGCGATCGAAAACGGGGTAAGCGGCATTCTCGTGGCCGAGCGCGACCATGAAGCTTTGTCACGCGCACTTCTCGATGCCGCGAAGAATCCGGAATTGTTGAAGCGGCTTGCCCGAGACGGCGCGAATGCGGTAGCGGCAAAATTCGATCAGCGAAGGCAAATCGAACAGCTCGAAGAGATTTACTTAAGAATGATCGGCGATTCGCGAAAAGAAAATCGCTAATTGTTTTCGCACCGCCTGAAACGAAACGCGCTCCGCTGCGCGCCATTGTGATTCGACGATTGCGGTGGCGCGCCCGGCGGTATTTTTCAGCAGGTCCAGGGCGATCGTCTTCAGCTGCGGCGTCGTACGACCTTCACCACAAAAATTTGCGAACGCAATGCGTTCAATCGCGCCATCACCGCCAACGCAGATGGTGCGGGCAAGCAATGCGTCGCCGGCAACTTGTCCCGGGACGCGACTTCGATCGAGCTGGAGGACGATTTTGTGTTTGGCGACCTCGCGGACGTAATCGGGGTACGGTTCGCGTTTGTCGTGAACTCGCAGTTTTCCCGGCGGGAATTTCAGTTCCTCCAGAAGTTTGGCGCCTTTCCGGCCGTCGAGATTGAAAACTGTCACCGGTTCGTCGCTGGCAATGCAAATTTCTCGTGCCAGCAACAGGGCAGCGAAGTGATTGCGCGAGGGCACGTTCCACTCGCGGGTTCCAACAAAGATTCCCGATTGCTGATTCGGAGGTACTGCAAAATCCCAGGGTTTTTCTTCAAGAGGATATGGAGTTGGCAGGAACGCGACCGTTTCCGGGTTGTGCTTGAACCGCACTCGCCGAAAAATCTCGGCTCCTTCCGGCGTTGTTGCGATACAGCCATCAGCCGCCGCGACTATTCTGATAAACCGCGCGAGACGTCCGGGATCTCGTAATTGCTCGGCAATTTGATGCAGGCCGGTTTCTTTCAACGCGATCGCAACAGGGCGTTTCGCTTCTCGACATTCTGTCAATGCCCGTTCGGTTGCGCGAAAATTTCCACGGAGCAAAAGGAGGATCGACCGTTTTTCGTCGATTGCGTTTTTGGCTGCCCGATGGACGGACCCGCGGGTGCAGGCGGCAAACCCATGAAAATTTATCGGCGGATGAGTTTGTGCGTCCGGGCGCGACGGCTGGTCAAAATATTGTTCGAGGTCGCGTCCTCCGGGATTGAGAACGCTTAACCGAAACTCAGTTGCGTCGTTCAACGCCATTTATTGGTCGGATTCTCCCGGCGGTGGTGTCACAGCCTTCAGCAACGTGCCCTGATCGACCTCGTCCATCGGGCCCACTGGCATCGCGCGCCGAATTTCGACCGGCGTTTCTTCCGGGGTGGGCTCGACAGGGATTGCGCGCAGGACCGGCTTTTGGGCTTCTCGCTTCGCGTCCTCGGGTCTTTGGTCTGGCGCGTCGGTGCGCGCAGTTTGAGTTTCGCCGTTTTCGTCATTGTCGGCGCCATTCGGAACTTGCCCGGCGTTGGGCGCTTCAACCTTCGCAGTTGATTTCACCGAACCGTAGGGATCGTTTTGCGCGATAAGCACCGGGCCCTTTAGTGCGATTGGCCGGACCTCACTAAGATCCGCCGCGGCCTGGGCACGAGGAGCTTCCGATTCCGTGGTGTAGGCATCCGTAACAATTCTCGCGCGAGGTTCTCCGTGAACGTTGCAAGGCTCAGACGGCATTTGAGCCGGAGTGGCAATTTCCATGTAAGTAGTGCGTTTTTGCACCGGATCGCCGGCGGGCCCTTTGATTGTGTCGTAACACTTGTCGGTCGCCAGTAATCCGGAGCGAAAGCAAATTTCCACGTCTTTCAATCCGGCGGGTCGTTTCACTTCCTGTGGCGGATAATGTTCGGCCGCAGCATTCATAATGTCGACCCAGACCGGCATCGCCAGTTCCCGGCCAAAGGCGCCGCGATAAATTTTTTGCGGTTTATCAAATCCGGCCCACACCGCGCAGGTAATCTTGTTGTCGTAAC
>JAJPJU010000367.1 GCA_021324035.1 Spartobacteria bacterium
ATGGTGATGTGAGTCCCGCTACAGTTGCGGCTCGGTCTTCATGCGCGCGAGCAGTTGATCGAATCGCGGATCGTTTCGCAATCCATCCCATTCGGGATGCAATTTCAACAATCCGTAACTGAGATTGTTGGGAACACGAACAATGGTTGTGAGTTGCTCGAACGCGCGATCTGATTCACCGCTCCAGGCATAGATCAACGCAAGATTCGTAGTTAACTCCGCGCCATCCACCGCGTCCTGGTCCAAAGGCGCGAGCTCGCATGCCCGCTCTCCTTCGCGAATCGCCTCCTGTTTCCGTCCAAGAGCCGCGTCGATCAATCCAAGAATGCCGATGCCGGCGGCATAGTTCGGTTGGTCGCGCACAATCTTATCCTGTTCCACGCGGGCACGAGTGAACGCCGACTCCGCCCGGGTTTTATCTCCAAAGCAGCGAGCGATAAATCCCTCCAGAAATTCGGGCGGCGTTCGAAAAAAGAAAATTAACTCGCCGCTCGTGATTGAACTGAGGGCACGCTCCGCAGCGGCTCGATCACGATCGCAGAGTGTTTGATCAAGAAGCCCGGCCGGAAATTCATCGGCCGCTTTCGCGTCCTGCTGCAGGAGTTTTGTAATTGTTTCACGCAGAGGTCGAGTGTCTCCATGCGCATCGAGAGCAATCCGTGCTCGGGCGACGGGCATACTCTTGTCGCCCGGCGCGATCGCCAGCGCACGATCGTAAATCTGTTGCTCGTCTGCATATCGCCGAAGCACGTGATAACTTGCCGCCAGCTGCTGCAATCGAAACAGATTTCCGGGATCGACCGCTACGGCGCGCTCAAGTTCCGAAGTGGATTGTTTCCAATGTCCCTGCCGTCGATCAATTGAGCCGGACAAGCTGAGAATGTCGGCGTCGTTCGGAAAACTGCGTTGAGCGAGACGAAGTTCGGCGCGTGCTCGCTCATAGTCGCGCAGACCCTGGTAGTAATACCAACCAAAGGCAAAATGCAGCTCATCCGAGTCGGGCTGAATTCCCTGGGCTTTTCGGAGCGCCGCATCAGCCAGGACCAGCCGTTCCGGCGTGCGATCCAGCTCGAGCCAATACAGGGTAACGTGCGCCTGGCTGGCGCGACAATAAGCGAGCAGAAACTTTGGATCCCGCGCCACGGCTTTGTCGAACAGCTCGAGCGCTTCCGTCAATTTTTCTTTGCCATGGCTATAATCCGCCAGAACCGCGGACAATAACTGATTCCCGCGCAGATAAAGATCATGCGCCGCGGCGTCTTGCGTTGCCGGGCGACTGATCGCCGCTTTCTCCGCTGGAGAAACCTGCACGCGGAGCTGATCGGCGATCATCTGGGCAATTCGGGTTTGAATTCCAAAAACATCGCCAAGGTCGCCGTCGAAATGTTCGGCCCACACGTGGGCGTCGTTGCGGGCGTCAATCAACTGAGCGCTGACGCGAACCGTGTTCGCAGCGCGCTGAACGCTGCCTTCAAGAACGAAGACAACGCCAAGCGCCTGCGCGATTTCGCGAATGTTTCGCGAAACGCCGCTTCGATATTGCTGGACGCTGGTGCGACTGATCACTTTCAAGTCCGCGATTTTTGCCAGGTCGGTCAGGATTTCGTCCTGCATGCCATCTGCAAAGAAGGCGTTCTCGTTGTCCGTGCTAAGATTTGCGAACGGAAGAACGGCAATACTCTTTTCGGGCACTGCGGGGTTTTGATTACGAGCGCCAGCGGGCGGGGCCGGATGATAAAAAATGAGAAATCCAAGTGCGATCGCGATCGCCGGCAGCAAAGCCGTCAAAGCAAGAACGAAACGATGCCGTTGGGACGCGCTAACCGGGCCTCCGGCTATCGGTGAGCGTTCCTGTTTCCAGCCGACCAGAAGCGCGACAAGAAAACCAAGAAAAATCGCGCCGATGAGCGCTTTCATCATCCACCGCGGCGCGTCCAAAGCAGAAAGGACAAGTGACGACACTTGTAGCGTAAGCCAGGCCGCGATGGCATAACCGACAGCGGTTCGATACAGGTATCGATCCTTGAATTCCTTTAGCGAAAGCGGCATCGGGGAGTTTCAGCCGAGGTTTAATTGCTACCCGTTACCCGCGCAAGCCAGATTGCGTGAGCCCAGATTGGAAAACAGTCGCCGCTGTAATCAGGCGGCGGCTTCGGCTCGTTCGGTTTTTCGACTCGCGTTTGATGTCGCAAAACCGAACCGCTGGCAGTAATCGGCAAATCCGTTGGTTCCCTGCAATTGAAAATACGCGGCGTTGTAACGATGAGCGCCGGTGGTTCGCGAATTTTGTTCGGCCAGGGTCACGCGCATTTTTTTTTCGGTTTCAGGCTGCAATTTCCAGTCGAAATATTCGTAAACATGCCGAGTGGCCGCAATCGGATCGCCCCGCACCTGATCGT
Organism: Spartobacteria bacterium; assembly: GCA_021324035.1. GTDB lineage: Bacteria > Verrucomicrobiota > Verrucomicrobiia > Chthoniobacterales > UBA10450 > AV40. The sequence goes on from JAJPJU010000367.1 coordinate 2,400, forward strand.
AATACAGGTCGCAAACTCGATCCGCCGGCAACTTGTCGCGTACTCCCAAAAAAGCTTTTACCGCGTCCGACCAGTACATCATTGCATCTTGCCCCACTTGAGCGGGATCGACCGAATCGCTGAAGACACGCCGCAGGATCGTTACCAGACTTGAAACCGATGCGACTGCGTCAATCGGGTCGCGGTGGAGCTGCACGAATTTTGCGTCGGGGTAAATCGACAACAGGGCAGGAGCGAAAAACATGTGGGCCGGCGCTTTCAAAATCCACCGCTCAGCGGAATGCCGGAACTGCAAATGTTGCAGGAATCGGCGATGAAATTGATACGCCGGACGAAGATCCTGGCGGAAAAACCACGCTCGATACGACGGAATATTGTACATGGTGTCGAACTGATCACTCAGGAAGGAGGGACTAATCAGCGAAACGCACTCCTGAGGAAGTTGCGCTCCCGTTGCATGCACGGTTTCAAACGTGGGCGCGAGCCAGCGCAACATCGCAAGATCGCGGTTGGCGCTGCGAATTCGCCGTTCCCGGTCAGACCCGTCCGGCGGCGAAGGCGACATGATTTCCCAAGTCAACGGAACCCGGTGCGCTGGATCAGCCGCCAACAAGGTGTGAAGAAGCGTCGTGCCGCTGCGGGGAAGTCCAAGAATAAAAACAGGTTCGCGGATTTGCTGTCTGGCGATCTCAGGGCAGAGCTTTCGATCCCGAACCAGAAGCAGACGGTTGCACAAAATTCGCACGACATCGTTTTTGAGCGCGAGCTTCCCGATAACGTTCAGCCGCGCCTCGTGTTCGCACGATTCCAGCAGGC
>JAJPJU010000091.1 GCA_021324035.1 Spartobacteria bacterium
CAAAACTCGAATGTTCAAAGGCTTAATGCTCCGATTGGCGCACGAACTCGGGGTTTTCTGGAATTTCATTATCCGAATTTGTTTCGACGTTCGATATTCGGATTTCGAAATTTCACTCATATCTGAGTGCGGTCACCGGATCGAGCCGTGACGCTGCCCACGCCGGCGCAAAGCCCGAAACCAACCCCGTTAAAACCGAGATCGCCATGCTAAAGAAAACGAGTCCGAGGGAAAACTGGATCGGGAACGACGGGAAAGCCTTCCCGATTCCAAAACAGAGAAGATAGGCGAAAGCGAGGCCGATAAATCCGCCAAGCAGACAGAGCGCTGTCGACTCAATCAGAAACTGCAAAAGAATTGTCCGTCGACGCGCGCCGAGCGCCTTGCGAGTTCCGATTTCTTTGGTGCGCTCCTTCACGCTCACAAAGGTAATGTTCATGATCCCGATCGCGCCCACGAACAGGGACAGGCCAGTGATGAAAAGGCCGGCGATCGCGATCGTATTTTTTACGGGATCGAGCGTGCTCTTGAACGCCTGCTGTTCGTTGATTGAAAAATCGTCCTTCTTTTCGGGGGATAAACCACGCACGCGTCGCATGATTCCGGTCAGCTCGTCCTTGGCTTCGGCGAGTTTCTTTTTGTCTTTCACTTTCACCCGCACGTCCGATTCGGTCGACCCGCCGCCGGGTCGCACCTCGGTGACGCTCTTTGAGCTGAAGTATTTGTTGAACGCTCCCAACGGGATCGCGACCATCGAGTCCCAGCTGAACAGGCCGAGGAAGGTGCCTTGTCGCGCGTTTACGCCGATCACCTTGAAGTTCTGGCCGTTGATCAAAATCGATTTGTCGATCGGACTCTCAGACGGAAACAACGCGTCGGCCACATCGTAACCAATCACTGCGACTTGAGCGGCTTCGCGCGATTCGATCTCGTTGAAAAAGCGGCCTTCCTTGCAATCGATCGTCGAAGTCAGAGTAAAATCTGAGGTCGTCCCGAGAGTAAAAACGCCGTCGACCTCGTTGCCGGTGTATTTGATCGAACGCATCAGGCTCGATGTTGGTACGGCCACGATGAGATTGGAATTTGGGGTGGCCTCGATGATTCGATTGATCTTTTCGGCGTAATCAGTCTCGATCTTTTTTCGGTCGCGATAATTCCACCAGTCATCCACCGGCTTCCAGGGCCATTGAGTGACGTAAAGAACGTCATCGCCCAGGACCGACATGCTGTTGTCGAAACCGATCGAGATTCCGCTGATCGCAGTTCCCATCAGCGTGACGGCCACGATGCCGATGATCACGCCAAGCGCGGTGAGCGTCGAGCGCGTCATATTCGACCGCATCTGGGCAGCGGCGATCTTCCAGCTTTCTTCCAGTTCGTAGAGAAAACGTTTCATAATGTGATTCCGGGGAGCGCAGGCCGCCGGCCTGCAGTTCGCGGCAGCTTGCCGCGAACATCTCTTATGAAGCAGTCGCACATAGCTGCGACAAACTTGCATTCGGCGAGGCCGCCGAATGCTACAGGCCAGCGGCCTGTGCTCCCCAATCCGGAGAGATTTGGCGTGGAACTCTTCATGTCGCGATTGCCGCGTCGAGCTCGGGAACGATTCCCGTGTGATCCATTTCGATCAGGCCGTCGCGAAGATGAATGGTGCGGCGAGCGTGCACCGCGATGTCCCGTTCGTGGGTAACTAAAATAATGGTGTTGCCCCGTTGATAAAGGTCCTCGAGCAACGCCATGATCTCGTCCCCAGTTTTTGAATCGAGATTGCCGGTCGGTTCGTCGGCAAGAATGATCGACGGATCATTGACCAGCGCACGCGCGATCGCCACTCTCTGCCGCTGGCCGCCCGACAATTCGTTAGGCTTGTGATGAATCCGATCACCCAGGCCAACATCGATCAACGCCCGTTCGGCGCGTTGCTGTCGGGTTTCCGGATCGACGCCGGCATAAATCAGTGGTAGCTCGACATTTCGCAAGGCGTTGGCGCGCGGAAGGAGATTAAAGGTTTGGAAAACGAAACCGATCTCGCGATTTCGAATTGCCGCGAGTTCGTCGTCGTCCATCTCCTTGACGTTGCGTCCGTTGAATTCATACCGGCCGGAGCTCGGAGTATCGAGACAGCCGAGCATGTTCATCAAAGTGGATTTGCCGCTACCGCTCGGGCCCATCACCGCGAGATATTCGTTGCGCCGAATTTGCAAGGTCACGCCACGCAACGCGCGAACGATCTCTTCGCCCATTACGTATTCCTTCGTGATGTTCTCGATATCGATCACGACAGGGCCCGCTTCGCGAGTGACGTGTGGCATGTGGCTTGAAAGTGGCGAGTGACGAGTGATGAGTGATGAGTGACGAGTTACTGGCGAGCTGAAAGTTTGCGGCGCAAAACGTTGAGCATCCTGCGCAACTCATCAATGAGATCGAACGCTCGTTCCGCGCCTGCATCGGTGCTGAATCCCAATTCGATGCTCAGGATTAATTGTGTATCGAGTTCGGCCGCTGATCCTTCAGCGTGCGAAATGAATTGAATGAACTCCCCCGTCGTATGTCTGGCTTGTCCCTCAGCCAGATTCGACGGAATAGACACGGCTGCGCGCCGCATCTGGGCAATAAGACCGAATTTTTCTTCCGGCGGATAATTTTTGGTCAGTCGATAAACAATTTTAGCGAGCTCAATTCCTTTTTGCCAAACTAACAGATCTTTGTAACTGCGGGGGGATGCATTCATGCCGGCTGTTGTATCGCAATTCTCATCACCCGTCACTCGTCACTCATCACTTCGATGATTCTTTGTCATAAGCGACCTTCGCGCCGTCTTTGAGTTTGCGGCTGATTGCGCTGTAACTGCCCGAAATGACTTCGTCGCCGGGCTGCACGCCGCTTTTAATTTCCATGTAGGTGTCGTCGGAAATTCCGGTCGTCACTTTGACGGATTGGGCTTTGCCGCCCTTTTTCAGGAAGACAACTTTGGAAAGCTTTTCCCGTTCTTCTTTCTGGGCAGCTTTTTCCTGCTTTTCATTTACGAAATCGGCGTTGTTGTCACCCTTGTCGCGAGCCGTCGTCCGTAATTTTCGTTTTTCGATTTCTTCCGGACTCAAATTACTCTCGCCGGTGCGAATTGTGACCGCTTGCATTGGAACGGCGACTGCGTCCTTGACCATGTTCGTTTCGATATCTGCCGTGCAGCTCAATCCCGGCTTCAACGGAACATCGTGGTCGTCGATCCGAACCTTGACCTGAAAATTCGTGACCTCTTCCTGAGTGCCCGAACCGGTCGTCGTTCCAGTGTTCGCAATCTGGTAAACCGTTCCGTGAAATTTGCGATCGCCGTAGGCGTCGATTTTTATACTCGCCTTGTCTCCGATCTTCACGTTTACGACGTCGTTTTCGTTCACATCGACGCGCGCTTCCATGTGATTGAGATCCGCGACGCGCATTACTTCCGTTCCGGCAAACTGTCCGGTGGCGACCAGTCGCTCGCCGAGCTTGCTATTCAGGACCGTGACCGTGCCGTCGAGCGGGGAATAAATCGTTGTCTTCTCAAATTGATCCCGGGCCTGGCTCGAAGCGGCTTGGGCGCGTTCGATCTCGTGCAGCGAGCTTTCATAAGTATTTTTGGCGACATCCGCCGCAGCCTGGTCGGCGTTGTACTCCTGGATCGAAATTGTTTTCTTGGCGTACATGTCTTCGGCGCGCTTCAGATCTTGAACCGCTTTCACCATGGTCGCTTTTTGCTGAAGATTGGTCGCTTTGGCCGAGCTAATCGCCGCTTCCTGCTGTTCCAGCAACGCTCTGTATGAATCCGGTTTGATCTTCACCAGAAGATCGCCTTTTTTGACCTTCATTCCGTCGTCGACTGGAAGCTCGGTGATTTCGCCAGCCACTTCGGGTGAAATTTTCACTTCGGTTTCGGGTTGAATCTTTCCAGTTGCCGAGACGGTCTGGAGTATCGTTTTGCGCACTGCCTTCTCGGTCGTCACCGGGATCGGCTTCTCCCGTTTTGAGAGGGCGATTGAAACGATCAGCCACAACACAAGAAGCCCGACTGCGCCCCAAATGATCTGTTTCCGGCGACGCGCGCGTTGCTTGCGCGCAGCCTGCGGCGACGTGTCAGGAGTGGTTAAGGTCTGATGCATGGCGGCCCAGGGAACGGGAAACCGTCGGAAATTACCTCACTTTAGACCTTTTCCAACGCACGGCGTTCACCGGGGTCATTATTAGGATGCAGGAACGCGGCCGTTCGGATTCAACCGGCTTGTCGGTCCAGTCTTTGGTGGATTTGGTGGATCGCCCATTGGGCATGTTCCGCTACCAACGGTTCGGGATCGCCGGCAGCGCGCTCGAGTGAAGGCACGTCGTCCGCAGTGCCAAGGTTGCCCAGCGCGACACACACATTTCGAAGAAAACCGCGCCGTTTAATTCGTTTGATTGGTGAATTGCGAAACAAAGTGCGGAATTCCGCGTCGTTCAGTCGCAAGTAATCACGCAAGGCAAACCCCGTGGTCGACTTGCGCGCGGCGAAGGCGCTTTCGCGCGAAGCTTTGGCGAAGCGGTTCCACGGACACGCATCGAGACAATCGTCACACCCAAAAATGCGATCGCCCATCAGCGGCCGCAGTTCGAGGGGGATCGGACCTTTCAATTCGATGGTGAGATACGAAATGCAGCGACGGGCATCGAGTTTGTGAGGCGCAGTAATTGCGCCGGTGGGACATGCGGTGATGCAGCGCTGGCATTTTCCACAACGGTCGGGAACCGGCGCATCCGGCGGTAGTTCCAACGTCGTCAGGATTTCAGCGAGGAAAAACCACGTCCCAAGTTTTTCATCGATCAGCATGGTGCTTTTGCCGTGCCAGCCAATGCCGGCCGTCGCCGCGTGATCGCGCTCCAAAACCGGTCCGGTATCCACGTAGCATTTTTGTGTTCCGCCAAATTCGCGAAGGAAGTCGTCGATCTTGTCCAGCTTCGAAGAAATGACGTCGTGATAGTCATCACCCCATGCGTAGCGAGCGATCCGGCCCGTTTTTATGGTCGGCGCGCCGGCCGCATTTTTCGTAGCGGCCGACACGGCCGCCTCTACACCTTGAAAATAATTGAGGGCCAAAACGACGATCGATTTCGCGCCGGGCAGGATATTGTCGGGATTGTTACGCTTTTTTTCGCCACGCGCCATATATTGCATTTCCCCGTGTGCGCCATTTCGCAGCCAATCCTCAAATTCGCGACTGTGGGCTGGGGGATTGCAGGCGGCGATTCGACAGGATTCAAAACCGAGTTCAGTCGCGAACTCGATGAGCCGCATTTTCAGATCGCCGTGTGTTGGAGCGGCCGGTGTCTGCAGCGGCTCCTTTGAGACTTCGTCGCCGGGAACGGCGGCCACGACAACGTCATTCATTTTATTGCGGTCAGTTCCTCCAACCTGGTCAAAATTGCTTCCGCTACCTGATCGTGATCCAGATTTGAAGTGTCGACTTCGAAATCCGCCGCCGCTTGGTAGAGCGGCCTGCGTTTGCGAAATAGTTCTGAATAGACCGCGCGGGGATTCTC
>JAJPJU010000015.1 GCA_021324035.1 Spartobacteria bacterium
CGGGCGCAATCCAGCGAGATATTGAGCGTCAAACGCCCGCAACGCTGCTTCGACCGTCTGGCCGATTCCAACGATGCCCTCGTCTTCGTTGGGGCCGAGGAGCGCGATCCAAAGTTGGTTCCGATAAAGTAACTGCGGCCGGCGCGCGGCGGTTGGGCTCCCAGGATGGGCAGCACAATACAATTCCAGCCGATGCATCGCAGCGAGGGTCGGGTTCGCCAAAAAATGGCCGTTTCGCTTGAGCAGGGTGGTTGTTGTCATTCCACCTTCAAAACGTGGAGGTCGGGTCGCTTGGATGTGCGGTTTGAGCGGAAAAACCAGCGAATGACGGTCGCGGGAGTCGGCCGGCGACATGTTGCGCCCGGGTCGCGCGATATCGCCTCAGGTTTTGTCTTACCTCCTGATCTGTCCTTCAACCGATTGCTGCCGGTGCGTGACCTGCCCCATCATCCCGCCCTATGTCGCCACTGCTTTCTCCCATCGAACTGTCAGACTCTGAAAAACTCGAAATCCTGCAGCGACTCGATCGTTTCCGGAAATGGACGTCGCTGGACGAGAAACGTTACTGTCTGGCTTGCGGTCATATTATAGATGGCCGCGGCATTCTGGTCGTTGGCGGAACACGCGGCACCGGGCCGCTGCGATTGATTTGCCCGACCGAACGTTGTCACGCGATCCCGATGGATTGGGTCATACCGAACGACCAGGTGCTGGCGAAAATGTCGATGTTGGAAGAGAAAGCAAAGTCACCGCGCAAAAAATCAAACATCGTCGGGCGCGAAAAATTTTCGGCGCGGTTGCGCCGTTTCGCGCTGCAATTCAAGCACGCCGCTTGAGGTTCGGCGCAAACGTTCGATGCGAATCTGCCGGGGATGGTGTGTCCTGGCGTCGTGTCCAAGTGCCACACCTCTAAGGATTTGACCTACCATTCAACCGGAGTGTCTCCCGATTGCGAAGAGCGCCTTAACTTTCCATCGTTGAGGAGTTGTGAGAACGATTGTGACGAAAGGAACCAAGATAACTCGTTAGGGAAATCTCTATGTTAAATCCAACTCTGCAGTACACCACAGGCTCGGCGATCTCCGATGAGGCGTTGATGGAAGCAATCACCGCGCATCGTCCGGAAGCGTTGACTGAATTCTATTCGCGTCACGGCGGGAGATTGAAATCAGTGATCGGCAACGTTGTCCATGAAGAGGGCGATGCCGATGATGTGTTGCAGGACATTCTCTTACAGATCTGGCATGAAGCCGATCATTACTCGCCGAAAGCGGGCAAGCTGCTCGGCTGGGTGGTGACCCTGGCTCGCCGGCGCGCGATTGATCGTCTTCGCCGGAAACAGGCGTATTGCCGCGCCAAGGAGCGCTACCAGGAACACATCAACGAGCAACCGGGCACGGTGGAGCATCACTCGTCGGGTGACGACATTTCACGATCGGACCTGCGTCAATTTCTACACAAGCGGATGAACGTGTTGCCGCATCATCAACGCGAGGCCCTTGAGCTGGCATTTTTTGCGGGGATGAGTCATCGCGAGATCGCCGCGGTCACGCGCGCGCCGCTGGGAACGGTGAAGACGCGTCTCGAGCTTGGCTTACAGAAGTTGACCCAGTCGCTGAAACCGTTGCGGCACAAAATTTGATTTCAGGGCGCCGGGAGTTCCGTCAAAAACACGGCCTCAGGGAAATGGAACTCCCGGCAGGGCTTTTAAGGAATCGCGAATTGTTTGTCGATAATTAAATCGAGAAAACTATTGTAGGGCGGCTGTGTCAGCCGCCATCGCCGTCTCACAGAGACGGCCGACAATGTCGCTGAAAATCGGCTTCAATGTGTTATCTTCGAACTCAATGGAAACGCCCCAAATCACCGCTTATCTGAAAACCACTTGTGGCTGGAGTGCCGGAGTTCGCGCTGTGCTGGCCAAATACAATCTGGCTTACACCGAGAAGGACATCATTCAGAACCCCGCTTTTCGCTGGGAGATGGAAACCAAGAGCGGACAACCACTTTCACCCTGCGTCGAAATCAACGGCCGGATGCTGGCCGATGTGAGCGGCGAGGAAGTCGAAAGATATCTTATCGACAACAAATTGGTGCAGGCAAATGAAGCCCAAACGGATGTTCCGTTGAATGCACCGTGCCCGAACGAAGTGCACGAAGGCAGCGTAAAACTGAACTTCTGATTTTGTAGCGGCGCTCTACGAGCGCCGCCGGCGGTCATAGACCGCCGCGGCAGCTATTCTTCTTCCGTCTCCGGGTCGGGCTTGAGTCCTTCTTCCTCCATTTTCCGGAGGACATCGCTCATATCGTCGACTTCGTCCCACACTTCCTGGCTGACGTAAATAGGTGCTTTTTGCTGCGTGGCCAGGGCGATGCAGTCGCTTGGCCGCGCATCAAGCTCGACGATCTTCTTTTGTTGCAGCTCGTTCTCTGCCCGAATGATTGCGCGGGCGTAGTAGGTCGCGTTTTTCAGATCGTTGATAATCACGCGCTCAACTTTCGCGCCGAGGGCTGTCATCAGGTGTGCCATCAGGTCGTGGGTTAACGGCCGTTCCTTGGAGATGTCACGCATGAACATGGTGATCGCGCTGCCAACGGTTTGATCGACGTAAATAATAAAGACCTTGTCGTTGTTCCCGATAAAAACCGCGCAACCACCGCTTGTCGGCAATACTGCCCGCACCTGCACTTCGATCACCGTTTTGTTCATCCCGGGCGAACGTTATCCGCAGGGAGAGGAAAAACAAGGGAGGCCGGTTCGCGCGACATCGCCGGACAAAAATTTTTGTGAAGCGGGCTTGAATGTTGGCCGCAGTGATTGATTATCCGCATTACCTCTAATTCGTGATGCCGGAAAAATGAAGAACGAATGGGACATTGATGCCGCGATCGCGACTTACAATGTGGATGCGTGGGGCGGCGGATACTTCACAGTAAATTCGGAAGGCAACGTCGTTGCCAAGCCGCTTCAGGACAATGGCGGCAGCATCAATATTCTCGAGGTCGTGAATGAAGCCCGGGCGAGGGGATTAGGCTTTCCGCTTGTTATTCGCTTCCAGGATTTGCTTCGCCATCGCGTCGAATCGGTCAACCTCGCGTTTCAGAACGCAATCACCGAGTTCGGTTACAAAGCTCTTTACCGCGGCGTTTTTCCCATCAAGGTGAATCAGTTGCGTGAAGTGATCGAAGAGATCGTCGATGCCGGTCAGCAATTTCACTTCGGTCTGGAGGCGGGGAGCAAACCGGAATTGGTCGCGGCGCTCGCGATGCACAAGGATCCGGAGAGCTTGATCATATGTAACGGCTACAAAGACGCTGCCTTCATCCGAATCGCGTTGCTTGGCCGCAAGCTCGGCAAGCTGGTCGTAATTGTGGTCGAGAAAATCGAAGAACTCGAAGCGACAATCCGCGCATCAAAAGAAGTCGGCGTCGAACCGGTGATCGGCATTCGGGTTCGGCTTCACAGCAAAGGCTCGGGCAAATGGTCGCCCAGCGCGGGGGAGAACGCGAAGTTTGGTCTCGATACCACCGGACTGGTCACTGCCAGTGAAATGTTGAAGGCAGCGGGTCTCGCCCATGCCCTGAAACTGATTCATTTCCACGTCGGCTCACAGGTTCCTGATATTTCCACGATCAAACGCGCCGTCCGCGAAGCCGCCCGCTATTACGCGAAAATGGCGAAACTCGGTCACGAGCTCGGTTATCTCGATGTCGGTGGCGGTCTCGGCGTTGACTACGATGGATCGCGCAGCGATTTCGACAGTTCGGCCAATTACTCGCTTCAGGAATACGCCAACGACGTGGTCTGGAACATCATGGATGTTTGCGATTCCGAAAATGTTCCGCATCCGCACATCGTGAGCGAAGGCGGACGCGCCATCGTCGCCCACCATTCCGTCCTGGTGATGGAGGCATTCAGTTCAATCGAGAAAACCGCGCCGAAGTTGCGAATCGAGGCGACTGAGAAGGATCACAAACTTGTCGGCGACATTCTTGACGTGAAGCAGCGGTTGAAGCGCGGCAATCGAATCGAAAGTTTGCACGATATTCAACAGATCAAGGAGGAATCCCAGGAAACGTTTAACCTCGGCCTGCTCGATCTCGAATCGAAAGCGAAGATCGACACGGTTTACTGGCAGTTGGCCCAGCAAATCGTGAACATGCATCGTGGGCTGCGTTACGTGCCGGATGAAGTCAAAGAGCTCGAAACTTCTCTGGCCGATCAATACATCTGCAATTTTTCCGTGTTTCAATCGCTGCTCGATCACTGGGCGCTTGGCCAACTTTTTCCAATCATGCCGATTCATCGGCTGACCACGCCGCCCGACCGTCATGGCACAATTGTCGACATCACCTGCGATTCGGATGGCAAGGTTTCGAAGTTCACCGATTTGCAGGATGTGCGCGACACCCTTCCGCTGCATCGGGTGATTCCGGGCGAAATTTATTATCTCGGCGTGTTCATGGTCGGCGCCTACCAGGACATCATGGGTGACCTTCACAATTTGTTCGGCCGCGTCACCGAAGTGCACGTGTTTCTTGATCCCGACGAAGAATCCGGTTGGTACATCGAGGAAGTCATCGAAGGCAGCACGATTGGTGAAGTTCTTTCGATGACACAATGGGACAAGGTGCAGCTCATGCAGTTGCTCAAGGCGCAGGTCGATGCTGCGATCAAAACGGATTTTCTGAAGCCGAGCGACGCGATGAAACTCTTTACCGATTATGAGCGTCTGCTCCAGGAATACACTTATCTCTCACTCAACGGCACCAAGCCGGTGCCGCAACCCGGGAACTGGTTGCCGCTAAGCTGATTTTTCGGCTATCTTCCCTGGGTTAAATGAAGTTGGCCGACTGGACGGAACCGAAGCGCCGGCTCGCGCTTTTCGCTCTCGCGTTGTCGATCCTCACGATCGCGTTCGCTGAGCAATCGCAATCTTCGCCGCCGAAGTCGCTTTCGACGGAACCGCTTGAAAAATCCGGCAACATGCCTGCCATCCTGCTGCCGACTCAGTCTTCGCCCCGGATGGTTTCGCAATTCGGCAATTTCACCAGCTATCAGGTGAATGTGAATTCCAATGGCCAGAACATTATCGGAGACGCCGCGAACGAGCCTTCCATCTGTGTCGATCCGACAAATCCGATGAAGATGTCGATCGGTTGGCGTCAGTTTGACAGTGTCAGCTCAAATTTCAGGCAAGCAGGCTGGGCTTATACAACGAACGGGGGAACTTCATGGACGTTTCCCGGCGTTTTGGAGAACAACGTGTTCCGAAGCGATCCAGTCCTCAATCCAGACACCACGGGCCAGTTTTTCTACCTCAGCTTGCTGCAATCGTTCTTCGACAATATGTGGCGCTCTGTCGATGGCGGACAAACCTGGACCGACATTTCGCCCGCCGACGGCGGCGACAAGGAATGGTTCACGATCGACAACACCAGTAGCAGCGGCCGCGGCTTTCAATATCAGGATTGGAGCACGTCCGGAAATAATTACGGCGGAAGACAGTTCACGCGTTCGATAGATGGCGGAGTTAGCTGGCTTAACCCCATCAATATTCCTCACTCGCCGTCCTGGGGAACGCTTGATGTCGATTCGAACGGCAACCTGTTTCTGGGCGGAGTAAATCTAAACACCAGTCA
>JAJPJU010000018.1 GCA_021324035.1 Spartobacteria bacterium
AAACCCGGCCCGCTGCGACCGGCGCCGCGAACGCGCTCAGCGTTGCGTGATGCCAGCCGTATTCGCGGACGCCGGGCCGGCCGACTTCGCATAATCGCATTTCGACTTCGTAGGCGATGATCGTAGCGAGAACGAGATCCTGGCCGCTGAGTCCTTCGCTCTCACACAATGCGAGCGGTGCAGCGATCAAGTCGCTCGGGTGACACGGGTCTGCTTTCCAATAGATGTCGTTGTAATCCATCGCCCGCATCATGTGGCCGTTGAGAAAGGCCGCATCGACCGGATTGGTTTTGAAACCGGACACGAAGGTCGTCGCCCGACCCGCGCCTGTTGTAGCCGGCATCGATGATGCCGGACCGGGGTCACCGACCCCGGCTAAAGTCCCGGACATCGCGCGGTAATGTTTCAGCAAAATCCTGGCATCTTCCTGCTGACTGCCACCGAGACCGCAGCCGATCGAGTCGAACCAGAACAATTTCGCGGCCTGAATTGCCTCCGGCGAAAGATCTTCGTATTTCAGCCCGCACGCCCATTCAGCGATCGTGTAAGAGAGCAGTTTCTTCGAGTCCGTTGCTTGCTTTGCCATAACGATTGTTCTGGTTAGGCCGCCGCGTAATCAGCGATGGCTTTGGCAACTTCGAGCGTGGAATTCTTGCCGCCCATGTCGTAGGTCCGGACTTTGCCTTCCTTGATCACGCGCGCGATGGCGGTTTCCAAACGAGTCGCCATGTCATTTTCTTTCAGCCAATCGAGCATCAGCTTCGCGGTTAACAGCATTGCGATTGGGTTCACTTTGTATTGGCCGGCGTACTTCGGCGCGGACCCGTGGGTCGGTTCGAACACGGCGTAATTGTCGCCAAGGTTTGCGCTTGGCGCGAAACCAAGTCCGCCAACCAAACCTGCGCAAATATCGCTCACGATGTCGCCAAACATGTTTTCGGCGACGAGCACTGAGTAATCCTGCGGATTCTTGAACATCCACATGCAGATCGCGTCGATATTCGCGTCGTCAGCGCGAATGTCGGGATAATTTTTCGCAACGTCTTTGAAGCAGCGCATCATGAGGCCGCCCGTTTCGCGCAACACGTTCGGCTTTTCAATCAATGTGACGCGTTTGCGTCCGGTCTTCTTGGCATACTCAAATGCCTGTTTGCAAATGCTGGTGCAGCCCTGGACGCTCATGATCCGCGTGGACAACGCAATGTTTTCGAGGCCGGCTTTGTCTTTCCACTTCCTCATCTTGGGGTTGGCACAGAGCGCGGTATAAACTGATTCGGGTAACGGGAAAAATTCGACGCCGCCGTACATGCCTTCGGTATTTTCACGAAAGACGACCTGATCGATCTGCACATCTTCGCCGCTCGGGTTGGTGATTTTATTCCCGCGATAATTGAGCGGATTGCCGGGATAACTTTTGCAGGGCCGCATGTTGGTATGGAGATTGAACAACTGCCGAAGGCCGACGATTGGGGAAAAATAAACGAGCCCTTTGCCTTTGAGTTCGGGCGCGAGTTCTTCCTTGGCTTCCGATTGCGGCTTGCTGGTAATGGCGCCGAACAGGCCGCAGGTTGTTCCTTTTAATGCTTCAACGGTGCGATCCGGCAGCGCATTGCCTTCCTTGCACCAAAATTCCCAGCCGATGTCGCAAGGCACGTATTCGGCGTCGAGTTTGAGCCGGTCCAACACCGTCCGGGTCGCTTCCATCACATCGTTTCCGACGCCGTCGCCCGGCATCCAAGCAATTCGATATTTCGCCATAAGGTGTCGATTTTATCGGCGAGCGTCGTGGCCGCAAGTTCGACTGGGAAGAATCGGATTGGATCCGCTAAACACGCGAAACGACGCGAAAATCAGAGATTGAATGGTCCGCTTTAGCGATCTTTCGCGTGTTTAGCCGACTATTTCGGTTTCCTATGTTTTTGCGCGAAGTCGAGACGCGACCAGGTTTTCAGCGCCGCCGGCAACGATCAATTCCTGAGCCGCCGGACTAAGCGGCGGGAAAGAAAATGATTTTCCGTCGAGGGTGAGGATCGAACTCGCATAATCGATCGTGATTTCGGGGCCAACTTTCGTGGGCGCGCGATCTTTCAAATTCTCGCGCAAATAGGTGACCAGATCCGGACATTCGAAGACCACGAAACCGTTATTGAATGCGTTGCGTTTGTAGGTTTCGGAGAAGCTGGCCGCGATCACACATGGAATGCCTTTGAATTTCAACGCGGTGGCCGCCTGTTCGCGGCTCGAGCCGCTGCCGAAATTCAATCCGCCAACCACGACGTCGCCCTTCTGATAGAGCGTGTTGAAGTTCGGATCGTAATTTTCAAACGTCACGGCCGCCATTTCGTCCGGCGTCATGTCGTCGCGGTAAGTGTGCTTGCTGCCGTAAATCCCGTCGGTGTTCAGATTGTCCTTGTCGATGAATATCGTGCGGCCGCGCACCTTCGGCGGAAAACCTTTCATGATTTCAACCGAACCAGCCGGCTTCGCCTTTTTTTCAGCGCGCCGCGAAGCGATTCCAGCGGGTTTCTCTGTAAAAGTTTGTGGCGCACAAATGAATCCGGCCAGCGCGCTGGCCGCGACCACGGCGGGCGATCCCAGGTAAACAAGTGACTCCCGATCGCCCATGCGACCTTTGAAATTGCGATTTGTGGCGCTAATCGCGGTTTCGCCTTTCTCGACCAAACCTTTTCCGAGTCCAATACACGCGCCGCAACCGGGCGGCAACGGAATCGCGCCGGCATCAATCAGCGTTTTCCAATCACCGTTCGATTCTGACTTGGCCTGAACTTCGGCGCTCGCCGGCGCCAGATAGAATTCAACACCATTCGCCACGTGTCCGCCCCGCGCGCGAATCACTTCGGCGGCATCATGCAAATCTTCGAAGCGCGCGTTTACACACGACAACAAATACGCCTTTTGAATCGGCACCCGTTTGCGTTCCATCTCAGGAAGCGAAACCATCGTTTTGACTTCGTTAGGCCCGGACACGTGCGGAACCACTGTTGCGAGATCAAGCTCGAGCTCGATCGCGTAGTCTGCGTCCGGATCTGCGCTTAGGTTTGCGCGATCTCGCCACCAACTGTCGATGTCGCTGTTGTGGTAACCCGAGCGGCTCTTTGGTCCGCGTTTACCGGGGCGATTCGGGTTGGTGAATTCGGGAACGCGCGATCGCAAATAATTCACGGTCACTTCATCAAATGGGAATACGCCGGCGAGCGCGCCCCATTCCGTGGTCATGTTCGCAATTGTCATTCGTTCGGACATCGACAGCGCCGGAACTCCGTCGCCGAGAAATTCAACGGCGTGATTGAGCACTTCGTCTTTGTTGAATAACCCGCACAAGGCGATGATTACATCCTTGCCGGTAACGCCGGGCGATAGCTTTCCTTTGAGCACGACTTTCGCGACTGGGGGAACTTGCCACCACGTAACGCCGGTTGCCCAAATGCTCGCCGCATCGGTCCGAACGACCGGCGTCCCGAGCGCCGCCATCGCGCCATATAAATTAGAGTGCGAGTCACTCGCCACCACGAGCGCGCCGGGAACGACGTAACCCTGCTCGACCATCACCTGGTGCGAAATTCCGGTGCCCGCCGGATAAAAATCGATCCCGTGCTGGGCGGCGAACGATTCGATCTTGGCGTACTTCTCCAAGTTCTTCGGCGTGGTGTTTTGAATGTCGTGGTCGATCGCGAACACGGGTTGCGCCGGATCGGCAATTTTGGTGGCGCCGATTTGTTTGAACTTCGGAATCACAGCGCCGGTGTTGTCGTGGGTCATGACGTGACGGGGCCGGATCGAAATGAAATCGCCGGAGCGAACAATGCTTCCTGGTTTCAATCCATCCGCGTGACGGGCGGCGATTTTCTCAACAAGCGTAAGACCCATACTCAGTTCTTTCCAAATTATCCAAGGGCAACCGGCGCGTCCAGTGGATCGGTTGTAGCCGGCGCCGACGATCCCGGCCGGGATCAACGAGCCCGGCTACAGTTTCTTCGCCGCCCGTTTTCCCAAAAGCTTGGCGATATCGAAGTCGACGAAATCAGCGTGATGGAAAATGATCGACTCGATCGAGCGCTCGACTTTGTCGCCTTCGTGGCTGTGGGTGGCGATCATGTGCATCACCTCAGCGGGGATGCCGTGCTTGAACGCGAGGGCAACGCCGCTGAACGGATGCCGAAGTTGCTGACCGAATCTTCCCTGGACGACTTTCCCTGACGCGTCCTTGTCGTACTCGAGCGGTTT
>JAJPJU010000109.1 GCA_021324035.1 Spartobacteria bacterium
AAGCATACGAACGAATGCACAGCGGCAAGGTCAGGTTCCGTGTCGTGTTGACGATGGATTGAAGATTTACCAATCAGGAATTGAACGGAACGAAATGAAAAATGGAAAGTTAACTGGGAAAGTTGCGGTGGTAACGGGAGCATCGAAAGGAATCGGCGCGGGAATTGCGAAGCAATTGGCGGCCGAAGGCGCCGAAGTGGTTGTCAATTAACAGGAAGAATTAATCTGAAAATGAAAACGTGGAACATCTCGTTATGGTTCGCCGTTCTCAGCCCGGTCATCGGGGTGTTGGTCGGGTTTCTCGCAATCAGTCTGTTCTGAAAGAAAGCAAAATGAATTTAAAAACTAAAACAGTTCGCAACTGGCGAAGAATCTTTCGGCGACCGCAACGAGTTCATGACCCGTTGCTGGTTTTTAACATGGCCATGTTCAATTTTGCCGGTGACTGGAACCGCATTTTTAACCAGGCCAGAAGTCACCCAAACGTAACGTGACGGGATTGCTGACGACTCATGTAATAACCCAGGCTTCACCGAACTATAACGCACACCCAGAGAGACCATGCCATACATCACTGTTGGAAAAGAAAACGAAACTAACATCGACATCTATTATAAAGACTGGGGCACCGGACAGCCCATCGTCTTCAGCCATGGCTGGCCCCTCTCATCCGATGATTGGGACGCGCAAATGGTGTTCTTCGTCAATAATGGCTTCCGCGTCATTGCCCACGATCGTCGTGGTCATGGCCGGTCGACTCAGACGGACGGCGGCCACGATATGGATCATTATGCCGACGATGTGGCGGCGCTGACCAAACATTTGGATCTCAAAAAAGCGATACACATTGGTCACTCCACCGGTGGCGGCGAAGTCGTGCATTACATCGCACGCCACGGCGAAGACCGGGTGGCAAAAGCGGCCATCCTCGGCGCTGTGCCTCCGTTAATGGTAAAGACGGACAAGAATCCCGGCGGTCTGCCGAAATCGGTGTTTGATGATCTTCAGGCGCAGCTCGCGGCCAACCGTGCCCAATTTTATTATGATCTACCAGCCGGACCGTTTTACGGATTTAACCGGCCAGGTGCGAAGAAATCAGACGCGGTGATCTGGAATTGGTGGCGTCAGGGAATGATGGGCGGCGCCAAGGCGCATTACGATGGCATCGTCGCTTTCTCGCAAACTGACTTCACTGAAGATCTCAAGAAGATCAACGTTCCGGTGCTGGTGATGCATGGCGATGACGACCAAATCGTATCGTATGCCGATTCCGCGCCATTGTCGGCCAAGCTGCTGAAAAACGGGAGGTCGAAGACTTACAAAGGATTTCCGCACGGCATGCCGACGACTGAAGCTGAAACGATCAACAAAGATCTGCTCGCTTTCATTACCAGCTAGCGTCAGGCTTAACGAGGGTTAACGAGTCTCATGAAAAACCGGGAATCGTTTGCGATCGCAGCGTCAGGCGCGCTCCTAATGGCTGCCTTATTTGGCGGATGTTCGCGCAAGGCACCGCAACCTGGGCCAGCAGCACCGCAGGTATTGGTGACAACGGTGCAGCCGCGCGATGTGCCGCGCGTACTCGAGCGCGTCGCAACCCTCGACGGTTTCATCAATGCGAACATCAACGCGCAGGTCCAGGGCTACATCGTTTCGCGCGATTATCAGGAAGGCCGCCTCGTAAAAAAGGGCGACCTTCTTTTCCAAATAGATCCGCGGCCCTTCGAAGCCGCCCTCGCCCAGGCCAAAGGAACCCTGATGAAAGATCAGGCGACGCGATCGAAAGCGGATGCTGACGAAAAGCGCGCGATGGATTTGTTCACGAAGAAAGTTATCAGCGATCAGGAGCGCGATACCGCGACTGCTGCCGCGCAATCGAGTCGCGCGAATGTCGAAGCCGATCAGGCAGCCGTTGAACAAGCCGAGTTGAATCTCGGTTATACCAAAATCACGGCGCCAATCAACGGGCTGGCAGGCTTCGCCAATAATCAAGTGGGCGATCTTGTTGGTCCGCAATCAACGACTCCGCTGACGACTGTGTCGCAGGTCGACCCGATCAAGGCGATCGTGACGGTGGGCGAAGCCGGATTCACGGATTTCTTTGACCGTTATCCGGATGCGGAAAAACGCCAGGCCCTGCTCAAGCGAATCGACTTTGATTTGATTCTCGGAGACGGCAAGGTCTACCCGCGAAAGGGAAAGTTTTACGCGCTGGACCGAAATCTCGACCCAAAAACAGGATCGATCCGCTATTACGTAACGTTTCCAAATCCCGATGCCACTTTGCGGCCCGGGCAATTCGGGAAAGTGCGGTTCGTTCCAGACTCGGCGCAGAACGCGCTCGTGGTTCCGCAGGAAGCGGTGACTGAATTGCAAGGCAATTTCCAGGCCGCGGTAATCGATCAGAACAACAAGGTCAGTATTCGTCCGATAAAGATGGGCGAACGCATTGGCGGAATGTGGCAGGTTACCGAAGGCCTGAAGGCCGGAGACAGAGTCG
>JAJPJU010000343.1 GCA_021324035.1 Spartobacteria bacterium
AGTAGCGGCGCTGCTTGCCTGCCTCATCCCGGCGCGACGAGCGTCTTTGGTGAATCCGGTGGAAGCGCTGCGCACCGAATGAATTTCCTGCCTTCTGAATTCTTGATTCTACCTCCTTTGTGAAGGTGGCTGGGGCCGGAATCGAACCGGCGACACGTGGATTTTCAGTCCACTGCTCTACCAACTGAGCTACCCAGCCCTTGAAGACGCTCCCTCTGAGCGGAGCGCTTACTAAAGCAGAAAAGCCGCCTCCGTCTAGACTACGGCGAGCAAAGCGCAGAACGCTCAACGCCGAACGCCGAATTTCAAAATCAGAATTTCCGCACTAGATCCACTGCCCGGCCAAGTAGCTTCAGATATTGGCCGCGCGGAATCTCGATTGCGCCGAACTGTTCCAAATGCGGCGTGATCCATTGCGTATCAAGCAGGGTAAACTTTCGCGCGCGCAAATGTTCGACCAGTCCGACCAGCGCAATTTTGGAAGCGTCCCGCACCTGATGAAACATCGATTCGCCAAAGAATGCGCCACCGACTGCTACGCCGTAAAGTCCGCCGGCGAGTTTGTTGCCGGTCCAGGCTTCGACCGAGTGGGCGTGGCCAAGTTCATATAAATGTTCGTAACTCTCGATGATTTCGTGATTGATCCAGGTGTCCTTCCGCTTCGCACAACCACGAATCACTTCGCCGAATGAAGTGTCCATCTTGATTTCGAAAACGTTCTTGCGAGCAAGCCGCCGCAAATCGTGTGGAACATGGAAATTTTCCAGCGGCATGATCGCGCGCGGGTCGGGCGAAAACCATGCGATCGAATCGTCTTCCATCGCCATCGGAAAAACGCCAAGCCGATAACCCTGGAGAAGCAGCTCGGAATCAATCACACCGGCAAAACTAGACAGGATTCATACGATTAAACAGGATTTGTCAGAAGGATTTTCCGGTTTGCATCCGATAAATCCTGCCGAGTTGCTTTTGTCCACTTCATTCCTAAAATGAGCGGATGAGGCCCTTTTCGTTCCTGGTCGCGATAGGATGCGTCCTCCTCTGCGCCAGTTGCAGTGATCCGCTCGAAAAACGAACCGGCGAAGAAGTTGGCTCTCAACTTGAGCGTGGCGTAACTGGCGGCGGCCAGATTGGTCCCGAACAACGCGAGCCGGGAGATCCTGCCGGCGAACATGGCGTGCCTCAAACGCATCCATGAAAACTGCCGCCCCTCCAAAACATTCCAAGATCTTAATCCTGGATTTCGGTTCGCAGTACACCCAGGTGATTGCCCGGCGCGTTCGCGAGCTGCAGGTTTATTCCGAAGTTGTTCCTTTCAACGTTCCCGCGGCGGAAATCAAAAAACTTCAACCTAACGGAATCATTCTGTCGGGCGGACCAGCCAGTGTGTATGACAAAGGCGCGCCCCAAATCGATCCCGAGATTTTTTCGTTAGGCGTTCCGGTACTCGGAATTTGTTACGGACTGATGCAAATGGCCTATCATCTCGGCGGCCAGGTCGTTTTCACCGGACGGCGCGAGTACGGAGCGGGCATGTTGCACATCGCCAATGGTTCCCAGTTGTTCGATGGACTCGGCCACCAACTTGATGTCTGGAACAGTCACGGCGACGAAGTAACCGCTTTGCCGAAAGGTTTCGTCGCCGCCGGGACCACCGAGAGTTCAAACTTCGCCGCGGTCGAAGATCGGCAGCGGAAGCTTTACGGACTTCAATTTCATCCCGAAGTGGCGCATACGCCGCGCGGCAAAGAAATCCTCCAAAATTTTGTCTATCACATCTGCCGGTGCCCGATGGATTGGACAATGGGTTCCTTTATCGAGGAAGCATGCGACCGCGTCCGGCAACAAGTTGGCGACGAGAATATTGTGCTCGGCTTAAGTGGCGGAGTCGATTCGTCGGTGGTTGCGGCGCTCTTGCATAAAGCCATCGGCGACCAGTTGACCTGCATTTTTGTGAACAACGGGCTGTTGCGCGCGCGTGAGGAAGAAGTTGTGCAACGCGTCTTCGGCGAAAATTTTCACATCAAACTGAAATACGTCGATGCTTCGAAGCGTTTTCTGGAAAAACTCCGTGGCGTTACCGATCCCGAGAAGAAGCGAAAGGTGATCGGCGAAGAGTTTATTCGAGTGTTCGAAGATGCAATTGCCGATCTCGGCGCACCTCAAACCTCAAACCTCAAACATCAAACATTCCGTTTTCTCGCCCAGGGAACTCTTTATCCGGACGTGATCGAGAGCGTTTCGATAGGCGGCAATCCGTCCCAAGTGATCAAGACGCATCACAACGTCGGCGGTTTGCCGGAGAAAATGCATTTCCAGCTCGTCGAGCCGGTGCGGCAATTGTTCAAAGACGAAGTTCGCCAGGTTGGACTGCAACTTGGTTTGCCGAACGAAATTGTTTATCGTCAGCCGTTTCCCGGACCGGGCCTCGCCGTTCGGATTCTTGGCGAGGTCACACCCGAGCGGTTATCAATCTTGCGCGAAGCGGACACGATCGTGCAGAGCGAAATGGAGGCAGCCGGCTGGTATTACAAAGTTTGGCAATCGTTTGCCGTTTTACTTCCGATCCAAACCGTTGGCGTGATGGGCGACCAGCGTACTTACGAAAACACCGTCGCCCTGCGAATTGTCGAAAGTCAGGACGGAATGACGGCCGATTGGGTGCGCGTTCCCTACGAATTGCTGGCCCGGATCTCATCGCGCGTCAGCAACGAAGTCAAAGGCGTTAATCGCGTCGTGTTCGACATCTCGAGCAAACCGCCGAGCACGATCGAGTGGGAGTGAGGCAGAAGTCAGATGTCAGCGGTCAGACGTCAGATTGCTAATTCAAAGCCGTGAATGCCGAACAAAAGCGGCTCGAAGAAAATAGATCGCGCGAGGCGCCGTGGCATTTTTGGGGGCCATATCTGGCCGAGCGCGCCTGGGGCACGGTCCGCGAGGATTACAGCGCCAACGGCGATGCCTGGAATTATTTCCCGCACGAACAGGCCCGCTCACGCGCCTATCGCTGGAACGAAGACGGCCTCGGCGGAATCTCGGACCACAAAGGCCGGCTTTGTTTTGCGTTTGCGTTTTGGAACGAGCGCGACCCGTTTTTGAAGGAACGCCTGTTCGGCGTAACTCAAGCGCAAGGCAATCACGGCGAAGACGTCAAGGAACTCTACTGGTACCTCGACAGCACCCCGACCCATAGTTTCATGCGGATGATCTACCGTTATCCGCAATCTCGTTTTCCCTACGAAGA
>JAJPJU010000009.1 GCA_021324035.1 Spartobacteria bacterium
CGCAGTAATGCTGCACGTTTGGGCGATCGACGATCGAGTTACACCGACGCCGGACGACGGCGAACAATACTAGGAACGTTGAGTTGTTCCTCCTTCGCTGAAGCTACGGCGGACAGGTGAGAAGCTGAGGGAGCCAATTGCGAAATTCTGGCTTCCTGCGTTCGTTACTTAGGATTCGTATGTCGAGTTCAACTCAGCAAATCACCGAGGATGTTTTGTTGCTGTCGTTTCCGTGGCGCCCGTTCGGGATCGATTTCAAACGCAACGTCACCGTTTTGCGCTTGAGCGACGACCGGCTCGTGATTCATTCGACGGCACCGTTTACGACGAATGATATCGAAGATATTCGCCGCTTCGGCGAGCCGTCCTGGTTAGTCGAAGCAACGCC
Source organism: Spartobacteria bacterium (assembly GCA_021324035.1). GTDB lineage: Bacteria > Verrucomicrobiota > Verrucomicrobiia > Chthoniobacterales > UBA10450 > AV40. The sequence goes on from JAJPJU010000009.1 coordinate 389, forward strand.
GATGCACGACACGTTCGCAAAGAAGGGCCGACCCGCGTTTCCGAATTTGCCTTATCTCGCGCCGGATGGATTCAACAAAGCGATTCCGACCGAACCGTTGGACCCGCCACCATCCGAATGGAAGGGCGAGATCGATGTGCTGAAGATCGATGAGGACAAGACGAGGGAACACCTCTTTTTTCATCGGCGTTCTCGCACGCTAGTCGTCGCGGACCTGTTCTTTTCCTTTCCGGAGGATACGCGAGGCTGGCCACGTTTCTTTGCGCGTCATGTTATGCGGCTGCCGCGGTTGTTTGGGATCAGTCTGTTCTTTCGATTGCTGATGATGGGCGATCGAGAAGCTTTCGGACGCTCCATGCAAGCCATGTTGGAATGGGATTTCGATCGGCTCATCGTGGGGCATTGGAAAACGATCGAAACCGACGCGAAGCGCGTGGTCCAAGAAGCCGTGGCTGAATATTGCGGGGACGAACGGTAAAAAGAGTGACAAGTGACATGTGACCAGTGACAAGCTGAAGAGGTCGAGGGTCGTTAGTTGAGCCGTTGAGACGTTGAGCACAGATTGCGGAAAACGAACCGAAGGAGGCAATCAATGATGAACATGAAACTCGAAGTGGTAATCATCCCTGTTTCCGATGTCGATCGCGCCAAATCGTTCTACGAGAAACTCGGGTGGCGGTTCGACGGCAATTTCACCAGTGGCGACAAGTTACGCGTCGTGCAATTCACGCCTCCGCGTTCAGACGCGTCGATTATTTTCGGCAAAGGGATCACATCAGCCGAACCTGGCTCGGCGAGCGGTTTGGTTTTGGCGGTGGATAACGTCGACGCCGCCAGAACCGAATTGACCTCGCGTGGCGCAAAGGTGAGTGAAGTGTTCCATTACGCCGGCTTACCATTTAACTCGGCGGACAATTCACGGATCCCCGGGCACGCCCCCGACGGTGGATCCTACTTCTCGTTTGCTTCGTTCGAGGATCCGGACGGGAACCGATGGCTGTTGCAGGAAATCACCACCCGGTTTCCCGATCGCGAATGGGAACAGAAGCAAGCGCGACCCGCTGACGTCGCAACGATAGCCCAGCTTCTCCACGAAACGTCGGAGCATCACGATCCCTACGAGAAAACGCACGCGGAACATCACTGGTGGGACTGGTATGCGCCATACTTTAGCGCGCGTCAGAACGGCCAGAGTTCAGCGGAGGCAACAACCGCCGCTGATCGCTACATGGACGAAGTCCATCACATTCCTGCGCGATAACGGCGACCGGTGGGAAACTGAAACGCGGAAGAAGAAGTTGAGCGGTGCGGCGCGCTAAGATTCGCGATCGAAGATAAGGATGTTTGGCAGGCGCTGATCCACGAGGTGCCGGGTCATGGTCAGGGTTTTCTGGTCGGGTGAGATGGTTATCTCGCGAGTTTCGACAACCTTGCCTTTGAGTTTTTTGGTTAATTCGATGGAGTGATCGCCGAGGCGGCGGGCGGATGTGACGGGGGCGGTAGCGGAATTGGCGCCCGTGGACGGATACTCTTTTCCGTCAAACTTTACGTTGCTCACGGGTCCGCCGCCGGAAATGCTGAAAGAAAGGCCGTCGGCCTCGTAAGGACGAATTTCCATTTCATATGCTGTATCGGCCTTTTCTTCCGTGGTTTCCCAGGTGCCGGGGATGCCGGAGTTGCTCGCGCTGCCCTCCGCGCGTTTGTAGACCAGGTCGACGTGCGACGTCGAACCGTCCGGTTGATTGCCAAGGAAGGTGTCGGTGAGCACCTTGCCGTCGTCGGAAAGTTTCCAATTTGCGTCGACTACGGTGCGGCCGCCTTGTTTGCGCACGATTTTCCAGTTGTTAGGCGCTTCGATCGTAATGGAAATGGTGGTGCCCTGAACGCCGGGCTGATCGGTTCCATCGGCCAACAGCGTCTCGGTGTCGCCGACACCGGCAAAAGTGAGGGTGTACTTGTTTGCGCCTGCGGGCGCGATTGTCATTTGGTCGGCGAGTTTGCTCTTGGAGAGGTTGAGCTTCCATTTGCCGATGAAAGGTTGATCGGCGGCGCGGGACAGCGGCGCAGCGCCGAGGCACAGGACAGCGATGATTGCGAGTGAGATGGTGGTGGTTGGTTTCATGGGGCTTTCTTTCTTAGGCGGTTGATGATGAGACATCGGGAACGCGAATGATGTTCAAGCCACAAGCTAGGAGCGGGGGGCACGGAGCTGGGAGCAAAGCGGAAAGAGGCAAGCGGGAAGCGACGGGTGACGAGCAGGACTGGAGAGGTCGGGGGCTTGACGGGATAAAAGCTCGTAACGCACACTCATCGCGTGCTAAGCCATTGTATCCGACGCGTTCCGCCGCCGTTGTCGCCGCACGTGGAACATCTCTGGATGGCGCGCGGCTTTCTCCCTAGGCCTTGGCGAAACTTAATTTTGCCCGACGGCGCGATGGAATTGATTATCAATCTCGGTGATCCGCAGACGCTTTGCGCGCAGAATCATCCCGACAAACGCACGGTTTTTCGCCGGAGCTGGATCTCCGGCGAACGCACCGAGCCAATCCTGATCGATGAAGCTGGATACGTTCACCTC
>JAJPJU010000032.1 GCA_021324035.1 Spartobacteria bacterium
AAACTTGCTGGCAGATTATGCACACGGACGACTTCGTTTTGCTCGAGCGATGGATCGACAACTGGAAGGATCTCATGGACTTCGAAATTGTTCCGGTCCGCACCTCGGCCGAAGTGCGAGAAATAATGAAAGGAAAGGTTTAGTAACATGGCTGAACGAACCGAGCCGCACGTTATCGTTTACGGCGACGCAAAAGGCTTCGCCCAAAAAGTTCAGATCGGATCGTTCGGCCTCACGGCCGACGAACCAGCTTCGTTTGGCGGTACCGATTCCGGCCCGTCGCCATACGATCTCATTCTCGCGGCGCTCGGCTCCTGTACCTCAATGACGATCGGTCTCTACGCGCGCAAACGGAGGTGGCCGGTCGACAAAATCTCTGTCTCGCTCTGGCATTCAAAAATTCACGCCAAGGATTGCGACGATTGCGAAACCAAAGAAGGCCGGATCGATCGGATCGAAATGGAAATTCATCTGGATGGCGCGCTGACCGATGAGCAGCGGATGAAGTTGCTGGAGGTCGCTGGAAAATGTCCGGTCCACCAGACCCTCACGTCCGAGATCAACATCAAGACGCGAGCAGTTTGATTTTACCGCTCGTGCAAAGCGATGCTCGAGCCGACCCAGGTTTTGTTCTTGTTGAAATTAACGCCCATCATCCTGCCCTGGCTCATTCGCACCAGATTATTTAGCAACACCGGTTCCCCGCGTTCCGACCAGACGAACATCATGCGCAGTTCCGCTTTTGATTTTGGTCCATCGACGGTCGGGACGAACGACGCGTATTCCACTTTCTTTTGCAGAATCCATTGATGGGGATTCTTCAGGGCCGCAATCTTCTCGACAGTTGGATCCATATCGACGCCGAGCCCCGCGAAAGAATAGAGCGGTTTCAAAACATAGTTCTCAACACTTTCGCCTGTTGGAAATTCGTCGGCGAAGAACGCAGGCGAGGTATGCTCGGTCTTGATGAACGGCAGGGAGTGCTTGCTGATTCTGTAATACCAATTCGGATGCGCGATCCAGGTAACGTCGAGCTCGTCTTGAAAGCTAAACCCGAGTTTTAAATCGGGACGGCGCTCGAGCTCATCGAAGATTACGCGATTATAAATCCGCTCAATCCGCGTTTCCTGCCCGTTATGATCGTAAAACAGTTCGTGCCCGCGCTTTCTGATTGTTGTGACACAGACGGATTGAATCCCAATCAGCACCTCCGTCGCGGAAAAGTCGATCCGGGTCTTTTGCTTGTCGGGTTCGATCTCGAGGAGAATGACATTTTCCGGCTTTGAATCGCCCAGGATGGTTCGGCGCAGAATCTCCAAGTATTGTTCGTCCCTGACTCCGCCAAACGACGATGTCCAATTTTCGGGGATCGCCGGGTAAGCTTTTCGCATGCAGCCGAGGAGCAGGAATTGAAATGCGAACAGGCTCGGAAAGGCCTGCATCTCGATCAACCGCGGAACCAGCCGCCCGTCTTCCTCACAGATTCCAAGATCGACAATCAAAAACTCAGGATGGTTCGACTCATTCGGCACCTCGAGTCCCGGCGGAATGGCGGATGCGGAATGTTCTTTGAACTCCGGTGTCATCGTTTGGGCGGCGATCTCGTTGGCGGCGTAAACCGCCTCGTCGGTAAATTCGCGGGTCAGAAAGATCGGTGTTTCCGAGATCCGAAAGTCGGCCGGCCATTTGGTCGCTTCGTTGACGCACCGGAGGAGCGCGGCGTACTTCTCCGGCGTAAAATCGGCGTTGAATCGTTGTCGAAGCTCGGACTGCACTCCTAAAAGAATGCACCAACCGCGGATAACCACAAAATCATCGCGCAACCGATTCCAACGGTGGGCGACCATTTTTCTTGCGGCAAAATCGATATCGTGACCAATGGCAGCAGGCACATTGCACCACCAACCCACCAAAATTCATTCGAACCCAACGCCGGAACCATTCCAAAAAAGTGGGCGCCGACTATGAATGCGATGGCTGGGATAAGATACTGCTTCGCTCCGATTCGTTTCAACAGCGTTACGGCAATGACGATCGCGACCACTTCAAGCGTGACAAAGATTGCGTAGATTTTTCCGTTGAAACCTTCGCTCTGCCTTCCGAATGGGATTTTGGCCGCAGCGAAGACGATTGAGCCCGAAATTAAAACACCCAACCCAAGCAAAGTCAGAAACCATTGCCGCTTCAGCTGACTTGCGCCCGCCGCGACCCACACGATGGCAAAGCTCGCGACGATAATCGCGCCGACCGAATTCAAACCAGGAATTTTCCGGCCCGCATGACCGGTTCGCCGTCGAACCAAATATCGAAATCGCGGCCGACACAATCGATGTGGGTCTTCGATTTCCAATCGGCGCCGGTGTGTTCGGAATAAGGATGACCGAAAGCGATGTGGATACCGGGCATTTTTTCGTCCTGCAAAATATTTCCGATCACGTGGGTACAGGCGGTGTTGGTGCCGATGGCGAATTCGCCGACCCGATTGCTATTTTCGTCCGTGCTGGTGTAAGCGCGAAACTCCTCCAGCAATTCCTTGTCGTCACAGCGAAGATCGGCAATGCGATTGTCGCGCACCTCGATCGTCAATGGCGTTTGCTGCAGGTCGCCATACTTGGCGCAAAGGTAATCACCCACTACTCCGTCCACCACAAACGTGCCGTTGGTTTTCATCGGAGCGGTGAAAATCTCGCCGCCGGGAAGATTTCCCCACTTTTCGGGTTTGATAATGCCGCTCGTCTTCAACCATTTTAAATTGGGCGAAAATTCTCCCTCGAAATTCGTGCCGTGCGGTGTGCGGCAGGTGATCCGGGCGGTGTGCCGCGCCCATTCGACTAATCGCTGGCTCAATGCGTCCACATCCTGGAAGTCGGCCCGCATCCCTTCGCACATGATTTGGGGAGTGATGTTGACCATGTGCGCGTGACGAATGAAATGCCTGTTCACAACATCCGTCATTTGCCCGCGCGCGCTCAGTTCGCCCCGCTGGGACTGGGCGCAGAAAATCGAGACTTGGGATTGCGCGAGATCTTCAAGAATCCGCTCCGGCATGTTGGGGGATGGGCGCGACGCATAATTCTCCCACACGAAAACTGAATGCTCGGAACCGATCTCCTCGACCTCCGCTTGCAGCGCCGCCGCAATATCGCGAGTCGCTTCGTCAGTGATAATCGTAATCCGCTCGTTTGGCTGTAATCGGAGGCAAACGCGCAAAGCATTGCGCGCTCCGGGCGCAAGCTCGGCGTCAATCGTATCGATGGTCAAACGGTCAGGCATCTATCGATTCAAAATGCCCCAAACCCCGCATTTTGTCACGAAACACCAATAGCCAAACCCTCGTAAGTTTCGGCAACGATCTGATCGACAACCGCTTTGATGTCCTGGGTTCGCGCGAACGCAGCGAGTTGGCGATCGGCCCCGGTGCCTTCCCGGCAGATCCGCTCGACATG
>JAJPJU010000111.1 GCA_021324035.1 Spartobacteria bacterium
ACGTCCGGCACTTTGTTGAGCAACGAACAAACCAGGGTTGTGCCCGAACGAGGGATACCCGTAATTAAAATATTGCGATTCGAACTGGCGGACATTTGATCAAGCGTTTTCGGTTTGTTTTAAACGCTCGCCAATCTCGCCTTTCAGTTCCTTAATCAGCCGCTCCTGCTCAGCGACGCCGATGAGGTCGTTCACTTCGTTGGGATCGTTTTTCACATCGAACAAACGATAGGGCTCGCGCTTTCGATTCAGCATCAGTTTCCAGTCGCGATCGAGATACATTACTTCCTCCAACAACTCCGAAATCGCAAAGCTTCGATGTTCGCTCGGTGGGTTCTCGAACGATGGGATTACGGATCGCGCGAACTGCGTGTAATTCAGTTTCGCGCCGGCAACTTCGGCCAAAGTCGGGCCGGCATCGAACCACTCGACCGGACTGTCGTTTACCGCGCCGACGAGCGACGATTTTCTCACTTCTGGCGTAGTTACAATAAATGGAACCCGCACCGCCGGATTCAGGAAGTTCGATTTATGGATCAAATCGTAATCACCGTTCATTTCTCCGTGGTCGGACGTGAATAGAATTACAGTGCGGTCCAGTTCCCCTCGCCGTTCGATTTCGGCGACAATCTGACCGACCTGATCGTCGATCAGCGAAACCTTGCCGGCGTAACTGGCGCGAAGGTCTTTAGCGTTGCGAATTCCGCCAACGGGCGATTCGGCAAATCGCCTATCGAGTTCTCCCGTCGCGCCGCGGCGTCGTGACGCCGGCCGCGGAATCGGGTCCGGCATGTCGTCGGGGCGATACATACTGGCAAACGGCTCCGGTGTGTCCCACGGTTCGTGCGGCCCCGCGAAACTGACCCAGCAGAACCATGGCTGCGCCCGGTTGTAATTGCGAAGATAATCTTTTGCGCGCTGTCCGACGTAGACATCGTAATATTCGGCCAATGGAAGCACTGATGGCCTAACGAGTGTGCGATTCTTCCCACCACGCTCCTTCATGTCCTTGCGAAAGGCCTCCAACAATCCGAGCGATTTCCACCGTTCGGTCATATGACAGATGACGTCGACACTTGCGTGCGGTCCGCGGATTTCGTCGACGTCGTCGAGACCGTAGGAATGCAATTTGTATTCGAATTTGCGCAAGTCCGGACCGCCGCGATGCAGCGCGGTCTTCCCAAATACGCTGGTTCGATATCCTGAGTCCCGAATCGCCGCCATCCAGGTCGGCGTGCCTTCCGGCAATTCGTAAGGACAATTGTCCCAAACGCCGGTGTTGTGCGGGTAGCGTCCGGTCGCCATCGAAATTCGCGCAGGCAAACAAACCGGTGAATTCGTGACGCAATTTGCAAATCTGACTCCCTCGCGCGCGATGCGATCGATGTGCGGCGTTTTCACCCAGTTGCCGGTGCAGCCCAGGGCGTCGCCTCGAAGCTGATCGCACATGACCAGAAGGATGTTCGGCTTCATCACGCGTTTTGATCTACCGAACGGCCAAAGGAAAACCAACTCCGCCGTTTGCGCCGCGAATAAACGGCGTCGGCCAGTTTCCGAAATTCCGCGTAAGACTCTGACGCACGCAGTTGATGGAGATCGCAATAAGAGGCCGAATGAGTGCTGGCATCGATTTGCAGCGGGGGCGGATCCTTCTCGCGCCCCAGCGCCGAGATAAGCCGGCGATTCGATTCATCAAACCGCTGATGCAACCTCGCCAAATCGGAATCACTCAAAAAACTCTGAACCTTCCCCAGGCCAAGACGGCGCGACGCTTTTTCACCCGCATTTTTCCGCTGAAGAAAATCGGTGAACTCCATCGGTTGTTTCTGCTCCAGAAGATAGGCGACCTCATGGGTATTCAATGACACCTGAGCACGATCGACATCAATTAAACCCGGGACCCGCGGCAGATCGGCCGCCTTGGAGAAAGCGTTAAAAATATTGTCGGCAACCTCGTCGTAGAAAATGACGCGACAATTTCCGAATGCAATGCGCCATGCTTCATAATTGGCGAACCAATCGGGCCGGCACAATCTCTCGCCCTCAGTGTCGCAAAGTTTCGCAGCAAACGCGCTTACTTCAGTCGCGACTTCATTCGTTTTCACCATTTGGTTGAAATAGGAATCAATCCAACGGTCCTGCCGCCGCACAAACAGAACAACCACGATCCTCGCCGGATTCGGAAGCAACTGGCGGAGACATCCGGCATGATTGGGCCGCAAGTTCTCGGCCGACAGAACGATCGACTCAAAGTTTGGTCGCCAGTCTGATAGCAATTCGGCCACGATTTGCCCCGGATCGAGTTTCTTAACGTCAATTTGCGGAAAGCCGCGCTGAAAAGTCAGCGATGGCTGCCGGCTAAGAGTTGTGGCCAGTAGTTTCGCATTGCCCGCCATGGCGGCGACCGCAGGGATTACTGGAATGAAAACGCCATGCGCCCGCAACAAATCCGCGTTCGCCCGCAATCGGCGTTGCAAATATGTCGACGCGGTCTTCGGCGCGCCGATGTGGAGAACAATCCGTGGCGAAACAGTCGCCGCCATCACAACGGGACCTTCACGGCCTTCACTAATTTGCCCTTCTCGTAACGGTGAAGATAACCTTTCTCGAGATTCGCCGCATCGCGCGGTAGCGGCTCGTAGGAGTGCCAGATTCGGATCGCTCCGCTGATCAGCTCGCCAAATCCTCGATGATTAAAGCTCGGCGATAGCGTGTAGGGGTTAAAATTCAACATCTCCATCGCGAGGCTGAAATACGGTTGCTCGTTCCAAACTTTGCCCTGGTATTTTTGGGCAAGCTTTAACGTTCGATCGAACACAGCACGGACATCCGGACGATGCGGCGTCGCGAAGATCACGCCGGTGTTGTAAACAATCTGGCCCCGCGGCGTGACACCTTCCGCAGTCATGACCTGACGAAAATCGCGAAAATCAGGCAGCGAATAATGCGGCGCCGGCGCAATCGCAATCCCATGTTGTTCCGCCTTCTCAAAACCAAGCGAAATGTCGTCCACCACCCGCGTGTCGGCATCAATGAACAACGCCGTACCGATTTCCGCCGGCGATTGGACCAGGAACTCCGCTTTTCGGGCTTTGCCTGAAAGCTGAAACGCAATCCTCTTTACTTCGACGCTCTTCGGCAATGCATCGGTCTTCGTCGCCGTGTCGGTGACAACGAAAATCGGATAATCCGGGAGTTTGCTCTCCCGAATGCAGGCCGCAGCGCGTTCAATCCAATCCGCGCCCCACGCAAAAAACACGATGCCCCGGTTTTTAGTCACACCAGGCAGTATTATTACCGCGACAACAGCGTGTTCAAAGCCTTGATCTCAGTCACTGGCGCCTTGCAGGTGAAATTTTCACAGACGTAAGCGGCCGGTTTGCCGTCGACCGGCGCCATCGCCCGAACGGCTTCGTTGCTTTCGCCCAAAAATTTCTGACCCTCGCCACCGTCGGCCAGCATCAGAATTTTGTTCGGCAGGAAATGGCTATGAACTTCGCGCAAAAGCGCGCGCGTCTGGTCCGCTGTAGCCGGGGTCGGTGACCCCGGCCGCCCGGCATCACCGATGCCGGCTACAGCATCGATGTTGCCCGCAATCACGATCTGTTGCGGTTTACTCAAACTGAAATCGAGCGCCACCAAAAGTTGCGGCATCGCGCTGGCAAAATGATTCAAAGTCGCCGCGAAAGCGTCGATCGTTTTCCGGCCGCGACCTTCGAATTGTTTGTCGTTTCGCAGCTGCGCGAGCCGCAACAGATTTAACGCCGCCACCGAGCTTGCTGCCGGTTCCGCACTGTCATTGTCATCCTTCAATCGCAACACCACGCTCTTGTCGTCGCCACTGGTGCTGAAATAACCGCCGTTCTTTTCGTCCAGGAACAGGCTGTCCTGAGTTGCTTGCAACTCGATCGCGAACTTCAACCACTCGACATCGAATGACGCCTCGTAGAGGTCGAGTAAACCCTGGATCACAAACGCGTAATCGTCTGCGAAACCTTCCACGCTTCCTCGACCTTCGCGATAACTCCGAAAGAGCAGCTTTGCTTTCTGATCGTAAAGATTTGCTCGTACGAATTGCGCTGCGCGGTCAGCTGCCTTCAGATAGCGCTCGTCCGCTAAAACCTGGCCTGCTCGCGCGTAGGCCGAAATCATCAACCCATTCCAGGCCGCGATGATCTTGTCGTCGAGATGCGGTCGCGGCCGTTTGCTCCGGATCGTAAACAATTTCTCCCGGCTCCGCGCGAGCGATTCCCCTGCTTCGTCAGGGCTCTTTTTAAAATGCTGCGCTGTTTCGCCAATCGTGTGCCGCTGGATGAGAATATTTTTGCCGCGAAATTCGTCGTGGGGATCGCTGCCTTCAGGCGCGTTGCCATGCGGTTGAACACCGAAATGAAATTTGAAAACGTCGGAATCGCCCCCGAGTGCATCGTCGATTTGCTTCTCCGTCCAAACGTAAAACGCTCCCTCAGCGTGATCGGATTTGCCATGTTCGATCAAGCTGTCGGCGTCTTCCGCGGAAAAGAAGCCGCCGTCTTTTGCAGTCATGTCACGGGCGACGTAGTCCAAAATATCGCGGGCGACGTCCGCGTATTGTTGATCGTGGGTAATCTGATATGCGTCGAGATACGCGATCGCAAGCTGGGCCTGGTCGTAGAGCATTTTCTCGAAATGCGGCACGTGCCAGTAACGATCAACTGAGTAGCGATGAAATCAGCCGCCGATATGGTCGTGCATCCCACCGGCCGCCATTTTGCGCAGCGTGAACAAGTCCATTTCGAGCGCGTGCTTCGCTGATTCACTTTTCGGATCGCGCGCATGAAATCGGGTCAGGAAATTCAACGCCACCGGGCGCGGAAATTTCGGCGCCATGCTGAAGCCGCCCTCCCGAGGGTCGTAGCTTTGCTTCAATTGTTGGTAAGCGTTTTCAAACACCGCCGTTTCAATCCTGGCTTTCGAATCAGCCGCGGATGACTGTGATTCCCGCAAGGCCTCCACAATTCTGGATCCGCTCTCGGCGATTTTTTCGTGATCTTGTTTCCAGGCAGTCGCGATGCGGTCGAGAACTTTTCTGAATGCCGGCTGGCCGTATCGATCTTCCGGCGGGAAATAAGTTCCACCGACAAATGGTTTCAGATCGGGTGTAAGCCAAACGCTCATCGGCCAGCCGCCGCCGCCAGTTGTCGCCTGCACAAACGTCATGTAAACGCGATCGACGTCCGGCCGTTCCTCGCGATCGACTTTGATGTTTACGAATTCGCGATTCATGATTGCGGCGATTTCTTCATTCTCGAACGATTCGTGCGCCATCACGTGACACCAATGGCAGGTCGAATAACCGATCGACAAAAAGATCGGTTTGTTCTCGCGCCGCGCCTTCTCGAAGGCTTCCTCGCCCCAGGGATACCAATCGACCGGGTTATGCGCGTGCTGAAGCAGATAAGGCGACTTCTCGTGCGCCAGCCGGTTGGTATGCGCTGGATTTGAGGGCTGAATTTCTGCGGCCATGACGATCGGGGTCACTGAGCACCATCCGGTTATTCGTAATGATGTCGAATAAATCCGAAGCCCGAATATCGAATTTCGAAACAAGGTCGAATGATCAAATACTCAGAAAAATTGCGTATTCCATCGACCGATTCGGTTTTGAGCTTCGAAATTCGCCATTGTTTCGGATTTCGTGCTTCGTATTTCGAACTTGATAAAAAATTATTCGGGCCAACCTAAAACTTAAACGCGAAGTAAACCGCGCCGACAATCATCGCGTAGGAAACGAGGTAATTCCATTTCACCGGGGATCGAAACAGCGCGAATGCGATGATAGTGAAGACAATGAGCGTGATGCATTCCTGCAGGATTTTTAATTGCGGCACAGTCCATTGATTGGAGCCGATGCGGTTTGCTGGAACTTGAAAAGCGTATTCAAAAAACGCGATTAACCAGCTGGCCAGGATCACGATCCACAACGGTTGATCCTTGAATTTCAAATGTCCGTACCAGGCCAGGTTCATGAACGTGTTGGAGATGGTCAGTAAAATGATGGTTCTCATAGTGGCGGCGGCGGGCTAAATAGGAATCGATTCTGCAACCAATCTCTGACGCCTGAAGCTTTTTCGATGACTGCCTCCGAGCTGACTTTGCTTTGTCTTGGAATCGCGGTGATCGCGTTCCTGTATTCGTCGGTCGGCCATGCCGGAGCATCAGGTTACATCGCAACCATGACTTTGTTCGGCCTCGCGCCGGCAATCATCCGGCCGACGGCGCTGGTTTTGAACATTTTGGTCGCGATCATTGGTTCGTTTCAATTTTGGCGCGCCGGATATTTTTCCTGGAAACTGTTCTGGCCGTTCGCCCTCTTTTCGATCCCAGCGGCTTACCTGGGCGGGTATCTTCAGCCTTCTGCGGGGGTGCTTAGAATTTTAATCGGCGCAGTCCTTCTGTTCTCGGCAGCGCGATTATTTTTTCGAAAAAGCGATCCGCCGGAAGCAAATCCGCCCGCAAAATCCGTCGCGATTGGAGTCGGCGCTGGACTGGGATTTCTTTCAGGCCTTACCGGCACTGGTGGCGGAATTTTTCTGACGCCACTGCTGCTGTTTTGTAAATGGGCGATGATTCGCCAGGCCGCCGCAGTATCGGCGTTGTTCATTCTGGTAAACTCAATCGGCGGGCTCGTCGGCTATTTTTCGAAGACACATTCGATTCCAATCTTGGGAATGTATCTCGCGATACCGGCGATCATTGGTGGAACCGTCGGCTCGTATCTCGGAAGCCGCCGCCTTCCGGTGCGCGGCATTGCGCTTTTTCTCGCCACCGTGCTGACAATCGCCGGGATAAAGTTAATTTTTACGAGGTAGCGGCGGCTCACCGAGCCGCCAATGGCGACTAATGTCAGTCGCCGCTACCTAACTCGACTTTCGGCGCATTCTTTGGCGACCATGGATTGGTTTTGAATTCCGACGCGATGATTTCTTCGCGGGTCGCGCGCAAAAGCGCGAGAAATGCGGTTAGGTCCAATGCGTGGTGCCGCGGACCGAATGGCGAGAGATTTTTCTCCGCCAGGTCGAACAGGCGAACCGCCGGACGCAGGCGCCGGCTGTGTTTGGCGTGGGTCGGATGTTCGAAGTTTTTCTGGAGATGAACAAACGCGCCCGCCGCCTGAATCAGTCCCTTGAAAAAATTATCGTCCGCGGTGTCGGTATTTAGCCAAAGGTGTTCGAGGACATCGTGCGCTTCATAGTAGCGCTGCTCGTTCCAGCAGCGAAAATAAGCGCGATAAAATGCGTGCTTCGCAATCTCACCGGAAAAACTGGCATCGTCACCTTCGAGATCCCGAACGAACTGCGAAATTCTTTCGCCTTTGCTCATGAAGCGTTTAATTTCGGCATGCCTCAGATGATGGGCAAACCGACTTTTCCG
>JAJPJU010000237.1 GCA_021324035.1 Spartobacteria bacterium
TGCAGGCCGGCGGCCTGCGATCCCCGGAATTTCGCGGATCGCCTTCTTGCTCACGCTCGATTCGTCGGCAGATTGGACGTTCAGTTCATGGCTACAAAGACACTTGCACATCAACTCGCGGAATACGCGACCTCGCTAAATTTTGAAGACCTGTCGAAGGACGTCGTTCACGAAGTGAAACGGCGGGTGATCGATTCATTGGGCTGCGCTCTCGGCGCCTGGAACGAAGAACCCTGCGCGATCGCGCGCAAAGTCGCATCGGATTTCTCGGCGAAACACGGATCGACAATCATCGGCACCGCTCAAAAAGCTCCGCCGGATTGGGGCGCGTTCGCCAATGGCTGCTGCATTCGGTATTTCGATTACAACGACACTTACCTTTCGAAGGAACCGGCCCACCCGAGCGATAATTTGGCTGCTGTTTTTGCAGTGGCGGAAAGTGTCGGCGCGTCCGGAAAGGAAGCGATCATCGCTGCGGCCATCGCCTATGAGGTGCAATGCCGGCTCTGCGACGCGGCCAGTATTCGCGCCCGCGGATGGGACCATCCGACCTATGGCGCATTTTCGACGGCGCTTGCGGCCGCGAAGTTAATGAAACTTGATGCGGAGCGAACGCGGCATGCCATCAACATCGCGGGGGTGAACTGCGCGGCGTTTCGACAGGCGCGAGTCGGGGAACTTTCGCATTGGAAAGGTGTGGCATTCGCCAATGCTGCCCGTCACGGAGTTTACGCTGCTCTTCTCGCCCGAGCCGGAATGACCGGGCCCGCGCCTATTTTCGAAGGTCAGATGGGATTCGAAAAGGAACTTGGGGTGTCGTTAGGCGATGTCGCCTCGGTGTTCGACCGGAAAAAGGAAGCGATGCCGGGCAAAGGGCCGGCCTCGATGATTCTGAAAACGAGCATTAAATATTGGCCGGCTGAATATCACAGCCAGAGCGCGATCGAAGCCGCGTTGTTTCTGCGCAAAGAGATTGGCGACCCCGCGAAGATTCGATCAGTGCGAATTGAAAGCCATGATGCTTCGGTCGACATCATTGGCAGCGAACCGGAAAAGTGGAAACCGGAGACGCGTGAGACAGCCGATCACAGTCTGCCCTACATCACCGCGATCGCCCTGATTGACGGTGAGGTTACGGACAAACAATTCCAGCCGGAGCGATTCACCGACCCGAAGATCTGGAAATTTTTAGAAAACGTCACGGTGCAGCGCAACGACGAGCTGAGTGCATTGTACGCGACGGCGGTTGCGAATATTGTTCACGTCACGTTGCAGGACGGCCGCGAACTGACGAAGCGAGTCGATTATCCACTCGGCAACGCGTTGAATCCGGTGAGCGACAAACAATTGGAAGGAAAATTCAACGCGTTGGTTGTTCCGGCGCTCGGCGATGGGCGGGCGAGAAGGATTGTCGATCTGGGATGGAAGTTGGATGACGCCAAAGGCGTTGATGAATTGATGGCAGCCTGTCTGATGAAATAAATGATTGCGAGCACGAGCAACGGCACGAGTAAGCGTAAGAAACTGCGACAATTGATCGCGAATGGTGCGGTAATGATGCCGGGTGTGCCGAATGCGTCGATGGCGCGGCAGGTGGAGAAAGCCGGTTTCGATGCGGTCTACGTAAGCGGCGCCGGTATGGCTAACTCGACGGCCGGTGTCCCTGATATTGGTTTGTTGTGGAGGGACGAAGTGGTCCGGCTGGCCAGTTATGTGGCCCACGCCGTCAGAATTCCCGCCATTGTTGATGCTGATACCGGTTTCGGCGAAGGCGATGCTGTTGCCCAAACAATTCGGCAGCTTGAAAAAGCCGGACTCGCTGGCTGCCACCTGGAAGACCAGGAATTCCCCAAGCGCTGCGGACATGTCGAGGGCAAGACGATTGTCGACGCCCGCATGATGGTTGCGCGGATCAAAGCGGCCGTGGCCGCTCGTGAGGACAAGGATTTTTTAATCATTGCCCGAACGGATGCGCGCGCGGCCGAAGGCGTTGATGGGGCGATTTCGCGAGCGAACGAATATCTGGACGCGGGCGCGGACGCAATTTTCCCGGAGGCTTTGCAAAGCGCCGAAGAGTTTGTCGATTTCGCGCAGGAAATCGACGCGCCGTTAATGGCGAACATGACCGAGTTTGGCAAGAGCCCATTGCTGACTTTCCGTGAGCTGTCCGATTTCGGTTACCGGATGATCATTTTTCCCCAGAGCGCGTTTCGGATTGCGATGAAAGCGAGCGAGAAATTCTTCGCCGAGCTTAAAAAGACCGGAACCCAAAACGATTGCCTCGACCAGATGCAAACTCGCAAGGAACTTTACGATCTACTCGATTACAATCCGGCCGAGGAGCAGTGGAAAGGTTTTCGCGACTGATTATTTGTCGAGCGGCGTTTACTCGTTAACGTGAACCAAAGAAATGACCACTGAAGCCAAACCACAATATAGCCCGGGCCTGGCCGGCGTGATCGCAGGCGAGACGGCGATCTGCTGGGTCGATCCGAACGCGGGCCTGATGTATCGCGGTTACGACATTCACGAGATGGGCGACAAGGCGACGTTCGAAGAGGTCGCGTATTTGCTGCTTAACGGGGAACTGCCAAACGGGAAACAATTAAACGACTTCAAACAGCAGATCGCAGCGGAGCGCGCACTTCCCAAAGAAGTCGAGCAAATGATGCAGTTACTGCCGAAGGACACCCATCCGATGGACGTGCTCCGGACCGGCGTCTCGATGCTCGCGCCGTTCGACAAGGATCTGAATGATCACTCGCATGATGCGAACGTGCGGAAAGCGATCCGCTTAATCGCGAAGGTGATGACCTTGATCACCGATGGCTTCCGCATTTCCCAAGGACAGAAACCGTTGCCAGAAAAACCGGAGCTCAGCCAGGCGGCAAACTTCTTTTACAAACTCGACGGCAAAGTCCCGGAAGATTGGAAAACCCGGATGATGGACACGATTTTCAATCTTTACGCCGATCACGAATTCAACGCGTCGACTTTTGCCGCGCGCGTGACCGCGTCCACGTTGGCGGATATTTATGCCGCGGTCACTTCCGCGTGCGGAACGTTGAAGGGTCCACTGCACGGCGGTGCGAACGAAGAGTCGATGAAGATGCTCGAGGACATTGGAACTCCCGATCGCGCTGAAGCCTGGTTGAAGAAACAACTCGCCGCCAAGGCGAAAATCATGGGATTCGGTCATCGCGTTTACAAAGAGGGCGACTCCCGAGTGCCGGTGATGCGCGAGATCGCGCGCGACTTGGGCAAGCGAACCGGAAAAGAGAATTGGGTCGCCATTTGCGAAAAGCTCGAAGAAGTCATGGATCGCGAGAAAGGTCTTTGCGCGAACGTCGACCTTTATGCCGCGCCGGTGTTTTGGATGATGGGATTCAAACCGGAGCTCAATACGCCGCTCTTTGCCGCATCGCGCGTCGCCGGATGGTGCTCGCACGTGGTTGAACAACACGATCACAACCGATTGATTCGTCCGCGTTCGCTCTACGTCGGCCCGCAATTGAGAAAATATCCCGGCCCCCCGAAGTAACCTCCTTCTGCCTCTTAATTAAAACGAAGAGGAAGAGTTGATATGGCTGAGCAGTCGCTTCAGGAAAAATACGCGCCGAACAATGCCTGCTTCGGTTGTGGACCGGCGAATCCTGAAGGCCTGCATATTCGCAGCTTTGCAAAAAACGGCGAAGTCGTCGCCGAATGGAAGCCCGAGCAAAAATACGAAGCCTTTCCGGGCGTTTTGAACGGCGGAATCATCGGCGCGTTGCTTGATTGTCACTGTAATTGGACCGCGGCTTATCATTTGATGAAAAACGCGGGCGAAGATCATCCGCCCTGCACGGTGACGGCTGAATATTCGATCAAACTATTGCGACCGACGCCGACCATCGGCTCAATTTCGCTTTCCGCCCACGTCGTGGATTTAAACGGTGTTCGCGCGACAATTGAGGGGACCTTGAGCGGCGGCGGAAAAGTTTGTGCGACCTGCCGGGGCGTTTTCGTCGCGGTCAAAGAAGGCCATCCGGCGTTTCACCGCTGGTAGGACGTTCACTTGTGCGCTGGTTCGCTTTGTTAGTTCTTGCGCTCGAGATTGCGATCTCAGCCAAGGCGAGCGAACCCCAACTCGACAAGCGCATCGCCCAGATCGAGAAACAATGCCGCATCGGACTTGTCGCGATCGATTCGGCCACTGGACGGAGAATCGAGAATCGGCCGAATGAGCGATTTCTAATGTGCAGCACTTTCAAACTGCTTGCGGCTGCGGCGGTATTGCAGCGGGTTGATCGCGGCGACGAAAATCTGGATCGCTTTGTCCGCTACACGCAAAAGGACATTCTCGCTTACGCACCGGTGACGAAACAACACCTGGCCGAAGGCGGAATGAAGTTGGGCGCGTTGTGCGAAGCGGCGATCGAACAGAGCGACAACACTGCGGGCAATCTTTTGCTGCAAGCAATTGGCGGCCCGCCGGCATTGACCAAATTTGCGCGATCGATTGGCGATGATGTCACCCGGTTTGATCGGATCGAGCCGGAGTTGAACATAGCGAAAACCGGCGAAGAATTGGACACGACATCACCTCGGGCGATGTGCGGTGATGTGGTTCGTTTGATTACGACGGATGTTCTCTCAGAGAAATCGCGCAATTTGTTGCAAGGCTGGTTGCTGAAGAATGAAACCGGCGAGGCGCTGATTCGTGCTGGCGTCCCAAGGGATTGGCGGGTTGGAGACAAGACCGGGCGCAGTGGTCAGGGCGAAACGAATGATGTTGCGATTCTGTATGTTCCGAACGGAGTCCGGATCTTTGTCGCGCTTTATGTTGACGCGCCGTCTGTTGCGGATGACGAGCGATCTAAAATCCTGGCGAGCGTGGCGCGGGAAATCGTTGCTGCGTGGTCCGCGAACTCGAATAATTAGAGCTGCGGCGAAAACAGCGCCGCGGCCTGCTCGAACGGATTTTCCACATGCAATCCGCCGACTTCATTGAGCGGGATTTCGCGCGATTGGCGTTTATCGAGCTCGAACAGGTGAACTTGTTGTGCGGCGAAATCTGAATCCAAAACATCGAGGTTGGCTTCGTCATTCAAACGAATCGAGCGATTGTCGAAATTGCCCGAACCGACTGAGACGAACTTGTCGTCCACAATCAGCAGCTTTACGTGGACCATGGTCGGTTGGTATTCGTAGATTTTGATCCCGGCGCTGATCAGCTCCGGCCAATGCCGTCGTGAGGCTGAGCGGACCAGCTTTTGGTCGATTTTATTTCCCGGCACGATGATCTCGACCTTTGCGCCGCGTTTCGCCGCGTTGACCAATTCTTTGCGAACTAAGTCGTCCGGCAGGAAGTAGGCGTTTTCGATTCGCAGACTTTTCTTGGCCGCCGCGATCGCCAGCAAGTACATCAAGTCGAGATTCTCGTAATGCGCGCCGCTTCGGATCGTCTGCGCTTGCAATGAGCCGCTGTCTTCCAGTGGAGGAAAATATTTCGGTCCGTGGAGAACATCGCCGCGGGTTTTGAGCCAGTTGCTGACAAAGCTGGCCTGAAGCTGCGCTACTACGGGACCAGTGACTTTGTAATGATTGTCGCGCCAGTGTTTGGTTGAATCGGCGTTGCCGGCCCAGAGATCGGCGATTCCTGCCCCGCCAATGAACGCGACCGTGCCGTCGACGATCAGCAATTTGCGGTGACTGCGATTGTTGTAACGGCGCGGATCCGGCCAAAGTACGCTGTGATACTTCACAATCTGCGCGCCGGCGCTCTTCAATTGGGCCGAGTTTTCCATCCCCATCTTTGCCGTACCCTGCGCGTCGAGAATCAAATTGACCGCCACTCCCGCGCGGGCGCGCTCGGAAAGCGCGGCGGTGAACTGCTTCGCAATTGCGCCGTCCCAAAAAATATACGTTTCCAGATTGATCGAGCGTTTGGCCGAACGAATCGCACTGAGCATCGCCGGAAAGATTTCGTCGCCGTTAACCAAAGTGCTGATGCTGTTTCCGCCAATGAAATCGGGACCAAGCAAATTTCCGGCGGCTTGTCGAAATTCCGTAGATCGCGCGGAATAGAGAGACTGGACTTCGTTTCTTGGTTGTTTCCCCATCTTGATCGCGCAGCTGGAAAGAAATAGCACGACCGCCAGCGACAAACTTCTGCAAAGGACGCCATTCATTCGATTAATCATTCGTAACCGACGAGATAGACGGCCGTTACAAAGCGCGCATTCGAATTTAATAGTGTTATGCGCGGGCCGCGAAAATTATTGATTGCGATCGGAATTGTTCTGGTGCTTGGGGGCAGTGTCTATTTTGCCGCGATTCGAACTGTCGATCGATTGATTAGAACCGACGATTTTCTTCGATTCATTTCCGAAAAGACTGCGGTGAAGCTGGACGTCTCGGAGTGCGGTTATCTGCCGCCGGCGCGGCGAGGCATGTCTGTTCACAGCGCTGGAATTCTCGCGCGCAGCCAACCTCCGCATCATCTGACCGCGCTTAGTGCGGCCAACCTTCACGCCCACTGTAGTCTGAACAATCTGTGGCGGCGCACATTCACAATCACCCAGTTGCAGGCCTCGCATCTTGAAGCGGCGTACGGCGAAGCTGCGGCCACCCATTTGGAAAAAATCCTGCCAGCTGAACCGAATCTCAGTCCCGAGCGACAAACCGAATCCCTGGTGAACATCGACATTCGCGAGACTGACATCGATCGGACCGACGTTTATTGGGGCTCCGCCGCCGAAGATGTCGGTGGGCTCAAAGGTGTGAGTTCACGTTTTTTGCCCGTGGATCACGGGCTCGAGATTTTTGGTCGGGGCGGGACGTTTCAACAAGCCGGCTGGCCGGAATTGAATATCGACGAACTCCATTTCGATTGGTCGGATGCAAAATTGTTCGTCAAAACGGCGCTTCTTTCTCTTGGGCAGCCGGGAAACATTAAGGTCAGCGGCCAGTTCGATTTCGGCGAGCATGGTTCGATGCAATTGCACTTGAGCACGAAACAAACCCAGGCGGAGCCGTTCGTTACTGGGTACTGGAAAGGACGGTTCGATGGCCTGGTCGATTCCGAGAGCGATCTGCGAAAGAGGTTTGAGCCCGGCGAAAAGGTCGACGCGACTGGCGACCTGACATTTTCGCGCGCGATGGTCCATGACGTCAAAGCGCTCGGCCAGATTGCAACGGTCACGCGTCATCCGCAATTTGAGAAGCCGAAGATCGACATTCTCCGGTTTCATTATCGATTGGCGGGCGATCGTCTCGAGATTTCAAAATTCGAAGCGGAATCGAAAGGACTGTGCCGCCTCGAAGGGGAATTCACGATCGAGAACAAAAACATCGACGCCAAATTCAAAATTGGCGCCGCTCCTGATGTGGTTGAAGCGCTGCCGGGCGCGCGTGAAGAAGTATTCACGGAATCGCGCGCTGGTTATTTGTGGACGAGCTTGAATCTTCAAGGTCCGGCCAGTCATCCACGCGAAGACTTGAAGCAACGGCTGATTGCTGCCGCACAAAAGCATTTCGCGAAGGGTATCCTGGCGCCGCTATTTAAGACGGGAAAACCTGTGATCGATCTCTTGCAGGACATCTACCAATAACTACTCGGCGCGATGTTTCTTCAGGGCATCCGTTAACCACTCATCGAGCCGCATTTCTTTGCCGTCGGCGGTCCGAACCCGATAGGGCTGCCCCGTCAGCAAGCTTTTGCTCGCCGAGAGCCGAATGAAATCTTCCGGCGTTTTGATTTCTTTTTTGAAATGTTCGTACTTCGCTTTGATGTGATCGACCGCTTCCTGCGGCGTGTGAGTTTGGCCGTTGCGAATAAAAGTCGCGTTTGAATTTGCGACGTAGTCGAGAAGGTAATGAATCGAGTCGTCCAGCGATTCCGCCGGGAAAACTTGTCCGGCCGACAAGGTGAAGAAAATCAACCCGACAAGAAAACTGGAGAAACGCTTCACCCTAATGATTCGCCGCCGAGGAGCGGGATGCGTGGATGCGGATGTTAGAGCGCGCCCGGGGTGACTCGAACACCCGACCTACGGATTAGAAATCCGTTGCTCTATCCAGCTGAGCTACGGGCGCAAATGGCGGGAAATATTACCGACTTTCGCCGCAAATGAAAGCAACGGCGCCCGCGCGTAAATAGGTGCGCGGTTGAAATCGCTGTCGCGCGAGATTTACTTCAAGGTCGAGGAGTCTAAGCGGTGACGCTCAGCTCCCTTGATCGTGAATTCGGTGTTTGAGCTCCCAAACTTTGAGCGCGGCCAATAAAAGCGCTTTGGTGCGGGTAAGTGTACCGGCGGCGGCCATGGTGGCGTCGTAAGTTTGGCTGGCGGTTTTGCCGTTGCGTGGCCGGCCGCGTTTCTTTTGGGCCTTGGTCTTTTTGACCCGGCGGGCGGACGGTGCAGTGACGGTGAGATGAGCGCTGCTATTCATAATTCCTATAATTCCCCTATTATCCATACCCCCCGAGCAGCTTCCTTGCCACTGAATCCTAGAGCCGGTCAAATCCCTTCGCAAAGCTTCCTCCGTGACATTCTGGTAACACCCTTTTGCCTCCCAAGTTGCGCTTGAAAACCGCTTGTGCCCGCCCCCGTTCTCCTCCAGTTTCACCCACACTCATGGCTGACAGGAAATTCGGTTGTCTCAGCATATTTCTGTTCGTGGCTCTGTGCGGGAGCGTCTTTATCAATTTCATGCTGGCCCTGGTCGCCTTGCGCGGATTTGCCAATGGAACGCACTTCGAAGAGCCGATTCCGCGATTTCGCGAGGTTGTGGTCCAGCGCGGCGCGCGTTTGGTTCCAGACCGGATCGCGTTGATCACGATGCGCGGGCTGATTAGCGGCTCGATTCCGGGCAACGTCAGCGAATCGATGGTTGAAGATATGAGGCTGGCGCTGGAACAGGCGCGTGACGATAGCCACGTCAAAGCGATCGTCCTGGAGATCGATTCTCCCGGCGGCGAAGTCACGGCCGCAGATCAGATTTATAACGCGGTGACCAAGGCCCGGGCGCGCAAACCGGTGGTGATTTACATGGATTCGCTTGCCGCGTCCGGAGGTTACTACGTTGCCTGTGGCGGAAAATATTTGATGGCCAACGAGACGACGATCACCGGGAGCATCGGCGTTATCATTCAAACGCTGAATTACGAGCAGCTGTTCAACAAGATTGGATTGGCATCGGTCGTCTTTAAAAGCGGCAAGTTCAAAGACATCTTGAATGGCGCGCGTCCGATGACTCCGGAAGAGAAAGAGTTGATCCAAAGCTTCGTCATGCAGACTTACGACAAGTTTCTGGGCGTGGTGTCCAAGGAGCGAAGTCTTCCCGCGGACATGCTGCGCAACACGATCGCTGATGGCCGAATTCTGTCGGGCAAAGACGCGCTGAATGCGAAGCTAATCGACGGGCTTGGCCAGCTCGAAGACGCCTACGCAAAAGCAAGGCAGCTCGGCAATGCTCCGGAAGCCACGGTGGTGAAATACGGGCCGCCTTTCAGCCTGGCGCGAATTTTCCGCGCATTCGGCGAGTTTAACGGCGATTCCAAGATCGAATTGCAGCTCCCGAAAGAGCTTGTCCCGCGTCTCGAAAGCGGACGCGCCTATTTTCTGCCGAGCTTCTACGCTCCGTAGTTCGCGAACGAATGTTTGCGAGTGCTTTTTCCAGCGCAGTTGGAAACATTTTCGTCGCCCTGCTGGTGCTGGCGGGTTTTGCGATTTACACAACCCTGATCCGGCAAATCAGCGTTCGAATAGCAGCTCCTTCTCTGGACGAGGCGCCTGATGCGTCGCCGCCGATGCGAACATTTGGGTTGGCCGAAGCGTGTGTCGCGTTGGGGTTGATCGCGTTTCTGATGCTCAACATTGTCGCTTCTTTTGAACGAACATCGCCGGTCCAGTTAAACAGTCGCGATCTCATCGCCAATCTGCTGCTGAGCCTGTTCGTGGTGCTTTTGATTGCAGTAGTTTTGAAACTCCGCGGCCTCGACATTGACGCCCTTGGCGGATTTTCGAAATCCAGCTTTAAACGTGCGGTCAGCACGGCAGTCGTGTTGTTGCTGGCCGCGGCACCATTGATTGGGGTGGCTGAGGGGCTGACCCAAACCTTTTTTGGGGGGGAGTCGAGCAAGCAGGAGATTGTCGATCTTTTTAACAACTCCCAGTCGATGGAGCAGCGGGTGACGATCATTGTCCTGGCCGTAGTCATTGCGCCGATCTGCGAGGAATTTATTTTTAGGTTCTTTATTTATGGCGTACTGCGCCGCTATTTCGGCGTCACCGTCGGACTGCTTTTCAACGCGCTTCTTTTCGCGGCCGCCCACACCCATCTGCCGTCCGCTGCGCCATTGTTCGTGCTCGGGGCCTGCTTCACTCTTGCCTACGAGTGGAGCGGCTCGATCATTGTTTCAATGGCGATGCATGCCCTGTTCAATTCTGCTCAGCTTGTTTTCCTCGCCTTCCCTCAACTGTTTCAGCAATGAAACTGAGCCAGGCTGGTGAAGACGCGCTTCTCGCGTCGCTCCTGCGCGATTTGCCGGAGTCGCGCAAATTTATTGGGGATGACTGCGCGGTCGTTCAATTTCGTGGCTCCCGAAATTTACTTGTTCTGAAGACGGACTGCGTCGTCGAGAAGATCCACTTCGAATCACGCGCCAATCCGGAACTTATTGGGCGGAAAGCGATGATGCGGGCGTTAAGCGATTTCGCGGCGGTTTCCGCCGTTCCGCAGTTCGCATTGATTACCCTGATTGTCCCTGCGGATCGATCGATCTCCTGGGTCAAGAAACTGTATCGCGGCTTAAAGCGAGCGGCGTCGAAATTCGGCGTCGCAATTGTCGGGGGCGAGACCAGCGCAACGTGCGGACCAGCCACAATTTCAGTCAGCGTCTCCGGGTTCGTGGAGAAGGGCCGGCACGTTTCTCGTGCCGGCGCGAAAAAAGGCGACGATCTTTTCGTCACCGGCAAACTGGGCGGATCGCTCCGCGGCAAACATCTTCGGTTCGTCCCGCGGATTAAAGAATCACGCTGGCTCACCAAGAATTTTCGCATTCACGCAATGATGGACTTGAGCGACGGCCTCGGCGCCGATCTTCCACGTCTGGCGCGGGCAAGCAAACTTGGATTCAAGCTCGATAAAGACGCATTGCCGCTCGCGGCCGGCGCGAAGCTTGAGAACGCGATTTCCGACGGCGAAGATTACGAGCTTCTTTTCGCCATTTCTCCGCATGACCGTTCGCGTTTGCAAAAAACCTGGCGCGAAAACTTTCCGAGGCTTGCTCTGACTCGGATCGGAAATCTTACATCAAACATCAAACCTCAAACCTCTTTGTCTCGTGGCTACATTCATTTCCAATAGCCCGGACGAAACCGAATCGTTCGGACGCCGGTTCGCGGAAAATGTGAAATCCGGCGACGTCCTGGCGCTGACCGGCGATCTCGGTGCCGGCAAAACGCAATTTGTGAAGGGTTTGGTTGCGGGCTTGGGAGATCGTGGCGTTGTAACAAGTCCGACGTTTACTCTAATCCACGAATATTCTGGCGGACGTTTGCCAGTTTACCACTTCGATTTTCTGCGGCTGGAGGATCAACAAGCGGCGGAGCGGCTCGGCCTGGACGAGTATTTTTTTGGCAACGGCGTGTCGGTAATCGAATGGGCCGACCGGTTTCGGGAACTGATTCCGGAAAACGCGCGCTGGATTTCGTTTGAAACGAAAGCCGAAGACAAGCGGGCAATCATAAGCAAATGAAAATGCTCGCGCTCGAACTTTCCAGTGCTCGAGGAAGCATCGCTTTGGTCGACGGCGATAAAATCGAATTCGAGCGCGACTGGCCGAATGACCGAAAGAATTCAGGCCCGTTCTTCG
Organism: Spartobacteria bacterium; assembly: GCA_021324035.1. Classification (GTDB taxonomy): domain Bacteria; phylum Verrucomicrobiota; class Verrucomicrobiia; order Chthoniobacterales; family UBA10450; genus AV40. The sequence goes on from JAJPJU010000237.1 coordinate 11,861, forward strand.
AATATCTCGCTGAAGTGCAGAAGCAATTCGGGAATAGCGACACGATTATCACTGGTTTGGGGCCCGGTTCTTATGCCGGAACAAGGATTGCAATCTCCGCCGCAATCGGACTGCAAATCGCATCGCAATCCCGCCTGGTAGGGTATCCGTCGATCTGTGCGATTGAATGTGATGCGCCGGAATACTGCGTCATCGGCGACGCGCGCCGTAATTCATATTTTTACGCGCGGGTCTGCGATCGAAATCTGGCCGAGCCGCCAACCTTGATGAGCGAACCTGAATTGCGCGAGAAAGTGGCTAAGATCGACAAGAAGATGCCAATTTTTGCTACCGAGAAACTTCCACAGTTCGATCAGGCCGAGCTTCGCTATCCGGCTGCGAAAATGCTCGCGCAGTTGGTGACCAATGCGGAACGTAATTTTGCGCGGCCGCCGCTCGAGCCAATGTATTTGCGCGAACCGCACATCACGATCCCAAAGAAATGACACAAACTTATCGCTGCTGGGCTGAGGTTGATCGCACCGCGTTGCGGCACAACGCGGAAATTGCACGGAAGCGCATAGGAAAAGCCGAGATGCTCGCGGTAGTGAAAGCGAACGCCTACGGGCACGGGATGCTTGGCGTGGCCGAGGCGCTGGCCAATGAAGTTCAACTGTTCGGCGTGGCGAATCTGGAAGAAGCGCTCGGGCTTCGCGAAAAAGTGAAACATCCGATTATCACGTTGAGTCCCACGCTACCGGACGAACGAGCAAGTGTTGTTGAACATGGAATTATTCCGACGATCTCCGGATTCGAAGAAGCGGAAGCATTCTCCAAACACGGTCGGGTTTCGATTAATTTCAAAGTCGATACCGGCAACGGCCGAATGGGGGTGGTGGAAAGGGAATCGGTTGAAGTGTTCAAGCGCGTCACCGCTTTGACGAACATTGAAATTCACAGCGTTTCCACTCATATGCCGGTTTCAAATGAGGACGCGGAGTACACCAAGGACGAGTTGGTACGTTTTGGGAAAATTGTCGATCAATTGCGCGCCCGGGTTCCTGCGAAGTTCAAAGTCCATGTTTTGCAAAGCGCTGGAACCCTTGCCTTCAACGAGCGGCCTTATGAAGTCGTTCGCGCGGGAGTGATTCTCTACGGGATTTCGCCGCTTCCGGAATTTCAAGACATCCTAAAGCCGGCAATGACCTGGAAGGCGCGAATTGGATTGATTCGCGATTTGCCAAAAGGCGCCTCCATCAGTTATGGCCGCACTTTCATCACGCCCCAGCCGATGCGGGTGGCGACATTGACGGCCGGGTACGCCGACGGTTATCCGAGGCATCTATCGAACGTAGGGGCCGAGATGCTGGTCCGCGGCAAACGTTGTCCATTGCTCGGTCGCGTTACGATGGATTTAATGGTGATCGATGTTTCGCATGTTCCGGACGCTCAAATTGGCGACGAAGTCGTGTTGATGGGGAAACAGGGCGATGCGGAAATTCCATGTGTAGAGCTGGCGGACAAAGCCGGCACAATTACGTGGGAGATCACAACCCGGGTTGGCCAGCGGGTGAAGCGCGTTTTCGTTTGATTTAGATTTAGAAATGCTGGTCACTGGTCACACGTCACTGGTCACTTCTTCTTCATGTTCCAGATAATTTTTAACGAACTGAGCGCGGCCGAGATGTCGGCGTTGCCGAAGAAAATGCAGCTCGATCTTCTGGCGGAATTTCAAATTTTGCCGGAAGACCTCGATCATCTCGACGCGAAGCATTTTGGCGTGATCGAGCGGGAGGGAAAAAAGTTATATCGTTACCGCGCGAAAGATTACCGGATTTATTTCGAACAAACCTCGGAAGGAGTCACCATCCACCGCGTTTTGCACAAGAACACGTTTCGCGATTTTCTTTTCCGCAGCAAACTTCCGGGCTCGGAAGACCAGGCGCTCGGCGGAACGCGTGAGTTCTGGAAGCTGATCGACGAAGGAAAGAAAACCCGGAAAGCGTGAGACGAGTCATATTATTATTCGCTCTTGGAGCAGTGGCGCTCGTTTTTGGCGGTTGCTATAGCTGGCGCGAAAGCCAGGTCACGGAAACTAAAAAGCGCGGTGACGTCGTTCGTCACGCTCTAAACGAATACCGTACGAAAACCGGTTCATTTCCCAAGAGCCTCGATGCACTTGTGCCGGAGTATGTGAAGGTAATTCCGCAACCGACCGTTGGGAGGAGAGCATGGAATTACAAAGCATACCTGGACAATACAGGTTATCTTCTGTCGGTCGCGCTGCGTTCAGAACGCGAACCAGAACTGCACGCGGCCGAAACGGGCGAATGGGTTTATCACACGAAATAGGCCGAGAGCGTCGTAGCGGTGATTACGCTACCCCTAGTTGGCCGAAAGTTTTTCCTGATCATGGATTTGCCACACGGGGGCAGACCAGGTCTAAAGTGCCAAATTGATAAACAGGCGCTTGGCCCGGCGCCTCTACAAATTCAGATAGCGCACTTGCGCTACTTCATCAGCAGCACGGAACGGCTGCGTTTGATTTCGCGGGTGATCTTGCGGTGGAGATGGGCTGGCATGCCGGTGACGCGGCGCGGCAGAATCTTGCCGCTCTCGGTCACGAATTTTTTCAACAGGTCGGGATTCTTGTAATCGATCGCTTCGATCGAGATATCGATCCGGCGCCTGGGCATGGCGCGGTTGGCCCGGCGAAATGCGGAACGGCGTTTGGCGGTTTTGGGTTGCATGAAAATTTATTTGGTTTCGCGATGAAGCGTGTGCTTGCGCAAGAACGGGTTGTATTTCTTCTTCTCGAGCCGGCCCTGGGTGCGCGGGCTTTTCTTGTTACGCGTGGTCATGTAACGCGAAACCGGCTTGCCCAAAGCTTTCGCTTCGGTGCATTCGAGAGTGACAATTTCCTGCGCCATATTCGTTACTCCTTCGATTCCGGCGCGGGGGTAGCTTCGGATTCCTCCGCTTCGCCATCGCCGCCTTCGTCCTCGGTCAAACCGAACAGCGAGGTGACCGATTGGCGGACACGCGACTGTTTATTTTGCTTTTCGAGCTGGGATTGACATTCCACCGTGAACCGGGCGAACGGGATTGCTTCCAAACGCGCGTGCGGAATCGGTTTGCCCGACATTTCGCAAACGCCATAGGTGCCGAGCTCGATCCGCTTCAAGGCCTGATCGATCTCGTAAAGGGCGTCCTGTTCCTGTGAAAGCAGGCTCAGGGCAAAATCGCGGTCGTAGGCATCGGAACCGGCATCGGCCTGGTGCATTCCGAATGCGGAAGCTTCGCTGCCTTCTGCGCGCGAGCGAAGGGTGTCCTGGGCGACGCCGGCCATGGAATCGACCATCGCGTCGCGAAGTTGAAGAAGCTTTTCCTTTTGCTGACGAATGAACGGGGAGAGCTTTTTGTCGTGGTTATTTCCGGTCAACAACGCGGCGCGCGGACTCTCGGTGGCTGTCTTGGCAGATACCTTCCGGGCCGGCTTTTTGACCGCTTTCTTAGAGGCAACTTTTTTCTTTTTTGTGGTGGCCATAATTCAAAAGGCGGTCGTTGGGGCGACCGCCGGAAAAAGGAGGCTTAATTAAGAACGATTCCTGATTCGTGCAAGGGAAGATTTGACGAATTTCTGGCGGGTTTGTTCATCATTTTGTCGCCCTGAACACCCTGTTAAACACGAATTTACACCAATTAACACGAATTGCCGGGTGAATGACTGACCTCTGTCTCATTGGTGTCTATTAGTGTCCGTTCGTGGTGAGAATTTTCAGGAGCTAGCGCTGGAATACCGCCTCAGGGCAAAAGTCCAAAAACTGCGGGACAGGCAGAAGATGACAGTCGAGGCAATGACGAGCTTCGACATGAGGCCCCAGGGCTGACCCAACGATTTCGCGAGCACCCTGGCGGGGACGTTCGAAACCACCACCACGGGAACGATCCAGCTGAAAATGAATTTGAACAGGGGCGGGAAGATCGAATCGGGGTAGCGCGCGATGTTGAGAAAATTGAAGTAGCCGTAGACCAGGCCTTGCGCCCGCACGATCCAAAAACTGACCGCGGCCAGGCTTAGCATGATCGAATAATGCACCGCCACGCCAAAACAGATTGCGATCAAATAGAGCACGATTGACGTCGGACTCGGGACGTAGCCGAGTTTGGTTAACGAGAAGACAACGACCACGCCTCCGACGATCGTGTTGACGATACTGTCGAGGCCGAATTGTTTGGTGGAAACAGCGAATTGGCTGTCGACCGGCAATACGAGGAGGGAGTCGAGTTTTCCGGTGCGGACGAGCTCGGGAATGTTGGCCACGTTCACGAAAAAGAACGCCTGGAAAAGCTGGGAGATCATTTGGTGGGTTCCGACGAGCAAAACGACTTCCCATTTTGTCCAATCGCCGATGCGGTCGACATTTCCGAAAATGATCGAGAAAAAAACGATCTGCCCGACAAACCAGAGGACTTCCACCAGCATCCAGAGAAGGAAATTTGCCTTGAAACTCATCTCGCGAATGAGCGAGTTGCGAAGCATGATGGAGTAGATCTCGATGTAACGCCGGACCACGTCTGCCTGTCATTTTAACTGAAGCTCAAGTCAAATTACATCCTACATGAAGCGATTTTTTCCCATCGGCGTCATCATTGTCGCGTTGCTCATGGTTCTGTTCGTCATTCGCCGCTGCACGTCGGCTCATTCCGCGACATATCAGACCGCGACGGTAACGCGCGGCCCGATTACGCAGCTGGTGACCGCTACCGGCACTTTGAATCCTGTCACCAATGTGCAGGTGGGCAGTCAGGTCTCGGGCAATATTCAGAAGCTTTTTGCCGATTTTAACTCACAGGTGAAAGCCGGGCAGGTCGTAGCGCAAATCGATCCGGCGCTGTTCCAGGCGACGGTAACGCAGGCCGAAGGCGATCTCGCCAACGCGCAGGCCGCGCTTGAGCTTGCGAAAGTGAATGCAGTCCGCATCCAAAAACTGTTCGCCGAGAAAAATTCGTCGCAACAGGACCTCGATCAGGCGATCGCGACGCTGCACCAGGGAGAAGCGAACGTGAAAATCAAGCAGGGCGCGCTCGATAAAGCGAAAGCCGATCTTGATCATTGCACGATCACGTCACCGGTCGATGGCGTGGTAATTTCGCGCAACGTGGATGTCGGCCAGACGGTGGCCGCCAGTTTGCAGGCGCCCATAATTTTTCAAATCGCGAACGATCTCACTAAAATGCAGATCGACTCGAACGTGGCCGAAGCCGACGTAGGTGCGGTCGAGGTCGGGCAGGATGTCGACTTTACGGTCGACGCGTTTCCGACGCGCACCTTCCACGGAAAAGTAGTGCAGGTCCGAAACGCGCCGATCACTGTCCAGAACGTCGTGACTTACGACACGGTCATCGGAGTTGATAATAAGGAGTTAAAATTGAAACCGGGGATGACCGCAAACGTTTCCGTCATCATTGCGCATAAGGACAACGTGTTGCAGTTGAAAAACGCCGCGTTGCGATTTCGTCCGCCCGAGGCGGCCGAATCGAGGCCGGCGTCGCCGCCAGGTGGCGGCCCGCCACGAAGCGGCGGTAGCGGTCAACGGCCTACGGGCGCGCGCCAACGCACACCCGAGCGGACCGTTTATGTTTTGTCCTACGGCCGTCCAAAACCAGTGCAGATCAAGACTGGAATCAGCGATGGCATCGTGACCGAGATCACTGACGGATTAAAAGAAGGCGATGCCGTGATCACCGCCGAACTAACGTCGGGCGCATCGGCGTCAAGTTCGCCCTCAACCAACCCGTTTAGTGGTGGACGCAGATTTCCGTGACATCAGGCACCAACAAGCGCAGGGGCCAAAGATGAGCAATGGTTCGGTTGTCCGACTAGCGGACGTTCATAAAACCTATCACACCGGTGACGTTGATGTTCACGCCGTGCGTGGCGTTTCCCTCGAAATTGGTCGCGGTGAATTTGTTGCGCTCATGGGTGCGAGCGGCTCCGGCAAGTCAACATTGATGAACATTCTCGGTTGTCTCGATCGTCCGACGTCCGGTAGTTACGTTTTGGACGACGCCGATGTTTCGGTGCTGGATCGCGATCAGCTCGCCGACATTCGCAATCATAAACTCGGATTCGTGTTCCAAAGTTTTAATTTGCTGCCGCGAACATCGGCACGCGAGAACGTAGAGCTGCCATTGCTCTACGGCACACGCAGTTTAACCAACGTGCAATTGCGCGAAAAAGCAGACGCAGTGTTGGCCTCGGTTGGGCTAGGCGGGCGCGAGGATCATCATCCAAGTCAGCTCTCTGGCGGCCAGCAACAGCGGGTCGCGATTGCCCGCGCCTTGGTGAACGATCCCGAAGTCGTCCTCGCCGACGAACCGACTGGAAATCTCGACAGCCGGACCAGCGTCGAAATCATGGGAATTTTCCAACAGCTGAATAATCGCGGCATCACCATAATCATGGTAACGCACGAGCCCGACATCGCGTCTTTTGCGAAACGCAACGTCGTGATGCGTGACGGGGTCATTCTGAAAGACTTTGGCGTTACCCAACGACTCGACGCCCCAACCGAGCTGCAAAACATCGGCCCCATCGATTCGGAGGCCTCGTCATGAAAGAATCTCGCCACTCGTCACCGGTCACTCGCCACTTATTATGAAAGTTGGATCGACACTAAACATCGCCCTCCGCGCGCTGCGCCGTAACAAGATGCGTTCCGTCTTGACCGCGCTCGGCATCATCATCGGCGTAGCTGCGGTCATCGCGATGGTTGGCATTGGCAACGGCGCCAAAGCGCAGGTCGAAGCGCAGATTGCCAGTTTGGGTCAAAACGTGATCCTGATTTTTTCAGGAAGCACCACTTCGAGCGGAATTCGGACCGGTTGGGGCAGCGCCGGCACATTGAAAATCGAGGACGCGGAAGCGATTCGCCGCGAAGTGCCTGGTGTCATCGCAGTCAGCGAGGAAATTGTTTCTACCACGCAAGTCGCCGCCGGAAATCAGAACTGGTTTACCCGAATTTATGGCGAGTCGGCCGATTATTTCGACATCCGTCAATGGCCGCTCGCGGATGGCTTGCCCTACACCGATCAGGATGTGCGCAGTGCGAACAAAGTTTGTGTGATCGGCAAGACGACCGCCTCGCAAATTTACGGCAACGAGGATCCGGTCGGTCAGATTTTACGGATCAAGAATGTGCCGTTCACGGTGATGGGCGTTTTGACGCCGAAAGGTTTAAGCACCCAGGGCGTCGACCAGGACGATATCGTCATCATGCCCTACACCAGCGCGATGAAGCGCGTCGTCGGCGGAACCACGTTACGCAACGTCAATGTTCAGGTCGGTGACGGTAGTCAGATCAACGCTGCGCAACAGCAGATCATCGCGCTGTTGCGACAGCGTCACAACATTCGACCCGGACGCGATGACGATTTCACCGTGCGCAACCAACAGGAAATCGCAGATGCTGCGACCGCCACCACCGCGGTGATGACGGTTTTGCTCGGTTCAATTGCGGGCGTGTCGCTGGTAGTCGGCGGAATCGGCATCATGAACATCATGCTGGTTTCCGTTACCGAACGAACGCGGGAGATCGGAACCCGCATGGCAGTCGGAGCGCACGGAAGCGATATTCTGATGCAGTTCTTGATCGAGGCGGTGGCGCTCAGCTCGGTTGGCGGAATCATCGGGATTCTTTGCGGAATCGGCGCCTCGCAGATTTTGTCCAGCTATGCGCATTGGCCGACGCTCATTTCGCTCAGCTCGATAATCATTGCTTTCATGTTCAGCGCCGCGGTCGGAATTTTCTTTGGGTTCTATCCCGCGCGCAAAGCCGCCGCCCTCGATCCGATCGAAGCCCTGAGATACGAATAAAATCCGAAACCCGAATCTCGAAATCCGAAACAAATCCGAAATTCGAAGTCCGAATATTAAAAGCGGATTAGACGTATTTGAATTTTGGTCGTTCGGGTTTGTTTCGAGCTTCGTGCTTCGGATTTCGAGTTTCTTGTTAATCCGCATAATCCTCGGTTAAAGTGGGTGTCGTGAACCGACTGTTTTGTGCCGTTCTTTTGGGCGCGGCCTTGCTTTCGAACGCGAGCGCTGCGGGAAAGGAACCTGGCTGGGACCCGACCCACACCTGGATTTTCGCGGTCGGTGTTTTGCATTGGAAACACAGCGAGATGTTCGGTTCGTTTCCGGTCAAGGAACGGCGCGATGCCGAGCTGGTTGATTTTTTCAAACAACACGGTGTTCCGGCGGACCACATCGTTTACTTGCAAGATGAAAATGGAACTCAGAAACGGATCGATGCGGCGTTCAGAAGCGAGTTGAAAAAGATCGGCCAGAACGATCTGCTCATTGTTTATTATGCGGGTCACGGTTCGAAATCCGACAAAGGCCAGGACGTTCATCTCGCTTCCTACGACGCCGGCGACGAAGACGTTGCGGGTTGGTCAGTGAATTCGATTCCGAAAACAATCAGCGCGAACTCTTCAGGTCAGCGCGTGCTCTGGTTCATTGATTGTTGTTACTCCGGGCAAGCTGCGCGCGCGATCGCAAATTCGGAAGGTTCCCCGGCTTACGCGTGTGTGACTTCATCTTCAGCCAGCGAAAGCTCGACCGGGCATTGGACGTTTACTGAAGCATTGCTCGATGCGTTGCGCGGGGCCGGATATGTCGATCTCAATCACGACGGCGTGATCACGCTGGCAGAATTCGCGGCGCACGCGCACGCCGACATGGCGTTAGGCGAGGAACAGCTTTCAACTTTCGCCACCACCGGCGGATTCGATCAGCAAATGGTCCTCGCGCGCGCTTCAACGCTCAAAAGCCCGCGAGTAGGCGAACGCGGTCAAATCCAATGGCACGCCGATTGGTGGCCAGTGCGAGTGGTTGAGGAGAGCGGCGAGAAATTAAAAGTGCATTACATCGGCTACAGCGCGGGCGACGATCTGTGGGTCACCCCGGACAAGTTGCGTCCCATCAAGCCAGTGCAATACGCGGTGGGTAGCGAAATCGAAGTGCTTTGGAAAAAGAAATGGTATCCCGCGAGGGTATTGAAGGTGGAGGAGGGCATTCATCTGATTCATTACACCGATTACGATTCGAGTTGGGACGAATGGGTTGCGTCAAAACGGATCCGCCACGCAAAATCCTGACGGAATTAATAGACAGGATTCACAGGTTTTTTTGGATTGGGTCCGAAGAACGGTTTGAAATCCTTTTAATCTTGTTAATCCTGTCCAGCAGAATTCTGTATGGCTGAACAAAAGGGTTATCGGGATTTGGTCGCGGAGGCGAAAAAGAAGATCACCGAAATTTCGCCGACCGATGCCGCGGCTAAAGCCAAAAGTCGCGACGCGGTGATCGTTGACGTCCGCGAGAAGGATGAGTTCGACGAAGATCATATTCCCGACGCGGTCCACATGAGCCGCGGCACGATCGAACTCGAGATCGAAGACAAATTCCCCGACCGCAATACCGAGATCATTTGTCATTGCGGCGGTGGCGGCCGGTCCGCGCTTGCTGCCGAGACTTTGCAAAAGATGGGTTACAAGAACGTTCGCTCGATGGCTGGCGGCTTCAAAACCTGGAAGGCCGTTGGATTGCCGACAACGAAGTAGAAGCCTTCGTTTCACACGGAGCTTGTCTGTACCAGGCAAAGCTCCTACCCTCGCAACAACTTGAACATGAGGACGAAAGAACTTTTTTCGAGATGTTGCGCGGTCGGCGGAATTGCGCTGGTTGCGTTCGGCATTACAGGCTCGGCCGGTGACAACGTCGCTATCGCGCTGGGGCAAATAAAAAATGCCGACCCGGATGCGCGCATTGAAGGAGTGCGGCAACTTCTGACCTCGCTCGATTCCAGAATTCCCGAAACGATGCTTTCGCTTCTGACAGACCAAGGCGATTCGATCCGAAGACTCGCCGCGCGCGCAATCGGCAGTCGCTGGTGGCAGATTCCAAAAGACAAAACCGCCGATTACACCAAGGCGCTCGCTCAAAATCAAAAGCCTGAAATGGATTTTGAAATGGAAAAGAACATGGCCGATCGCGCGATCGGTCTTCTCACGCGGCAATACGATTCAAAAATGTTTTCCAAGAGTCCGAACGGCCGCTGGGTGATTTACGAGCGTTACGGATTGCCGTGCTTGATCGATACCACGACGGAGACCGAGGAACTGCTGGGCTGGCCCCGAGCGGAGAACGGGGACATGGACATGCTTGTATGCGCATTTGGCAATGAGCCCATCAGCGACGATCAGGCGGTTTGGCATCCGAGCAAAGAAGCGATAGCGCTTTCGGTTTTATTGGATCGCCGTTCGTCCACGGTGTGGATCTGGGAGCATAAGGTCGGACTGCAAAAATTACTGCGCTCGGAATTGGCTCGATTACTGCACCCAAAAGGAAAGGTTGATGAATCGTACGTAACCGATGCATCGATCAAGGGCTGGAAAGGCGACGAACTGCAAGTTTCGGCGACGGGAGGATTGGACGAGAACGACGGAGCATTACTTGGCTGGGATCTTGCCAAACGTAAATGGCGCGTCATTTCGCGCGGTAAGCAGAAGCAGTCCGACTGAGCGCGCTAGTTCGCGGCCGACGAAATAATTCAGGCACTAGCCTCCGACGGCTTGGTAATGGCGCAAACCGCGGTGCCACATGAATCGCGCGACCGCCCAGGTGAGAAACAGCCAACCGGTCTGGATCGCGAGGGCCTGCCAGAGATCGGCGCCTTTTAAGCGCTGTTGAAAAATCGCGACCGGGCAGAACAGCTCATAATAGAAAGGCATCCATTTCAACGCCGCCTGAACGCTGACGGGCATGATGTCGATCGGAAACATTTGGCCACCGAGGAAATATTCGAACGAGTAAACGATGAACACGATGGTCGTGATCTCCAAAATCCAAAATGCCATCATCGCGAGCGAGTAGGTAATGAAGAACTGGATAAACGCGGCCATCATCGTTGACAGAATCGCGAGCATGTAAGTCGCCGGATCGTGCGGGAGCGTGACGTAGCTTCTGAAATAAAAGAAAATCAGCGCGATCGGCGGCAGGGTGACGAAAGTGTAAACGAGCCGTCCGCTGCAAAAAATGCTGAACCGATAGCCGAGATAACTCATCGGCTTGGTCAGGAGCGCATTGATCTGGCCTTCGCGAATGTCCGCCGCGATTTGCCATTCGTCTTCGGTCGGCGTGACCAGGTTGCTGACCAGGATCGTCAGCAGGTAATAATAGATCATCGAGGCGTAATCGTAGCCGTGGACCCCGCTGCCCCGCTCTTTGAAGACCGCGTTCCAAAGAAAAACGGTGCCAGCGAGTGGAATCAAGCCGAACGCCGCACGCAAAAAATAATTCCAGCGATAAACGAAGGTGTTCTGGAGGCCAATGTTGAAGACCGAGAGATATTTTGTTGTCGTGCTCGTGCTCATGCGTTTGAGCGCGGATAAAATCCGAAACAAATCCGAATATCGAAATTCGAATCGGTCAGCGTTCCCGGAAAGTTTCGGCCATTCGGAGTTCGAGATTGTTTCGGCATTCGGTATTCGGGTTTCGATATTTTTCTAGAGGTGAAGTAATCGCGGGTTACGACACGGCATTACCCCATCGTAGTTTCATTTGCTAGACTTGTGAGTTGCCGATTCTGCCATGGCCGCATGAACAACAGCGCGCAAGTGGCGCCGACGAGGCACATGAACATGTCTTCCTGAGTATCCCAAACGTCGCCCTGGGTTCCGAGAAACTCGGTGGAGGCCGCGCCGCCGATCAAGGCGCTCCACCATTCGATGAATTCGTAGGTGCAGCTAATCGCCAGGCAGATCGAAATAATGAGGAACGGTTGCCAGCGTTTCCGATTGAGAATGTTGAGCCGGATAAACATTTCGCGCGCAATCAACGCCGGCACAAAACCCTGGGCGAAGTGGCCGAGACGATCGTAATGATTGCGGCTCCAATGGAAAACTTCCTTGAGCCAGTTGAAAACGGGTTCGCGCGCGTAGGTCCAATGTCCGCCGACGCAAAGAATGCAGATGTGAATCGCGATCAATGTGTAAACCAACGTGGTGAATTGAAATCTGCGATAGGTCACACCGAGAACGATCAGGCCGAGGACACCTGGAAAAACTTCAAGGTACCAGGTAAGGCGGTCGTGGGGGTTAATTCCCGACCAGATGAAAACCATGGCGACGGCGATTAGCAACGCGAGGTGAGAGCGTTTCATTTTGTTAATCGCGGGATTCCATTCCAATATCGAAATTCGAAATCCGAATATCGAAACGAATCCGAATGAGCAAATTGGAATAGGTTCACCCTGACAGGATGCCTTTTTATCATTCGAGCTTTCAACATTGTTTCGGGATTCGATATTCGGATTTCGTCATTTCGCCGCCGCCAATTCGACGGCAAGATTGATGGCCGCGATCATGCTGTCGGGTTTGGCGATTCCTTTGCCGGCGATCTCGAATGCGGTGCCGTGGTCAGGGCTGGTGCGCGGAAACGGAAGGCCGAGGGTCGTATTCACGCCATCATGAAATCCGTGGAGCTTGAGCGGGATCAAGCCTTGGTCGTGATACATGCAAAGGACGGCATCGAATTCACCGTCGATCGCGCGATGGAAGACGGTATCGGGGGAATGGGGACCTGAAAAAATTGCGGATTGCGGATTTTGGATTGCGGAAAGCTCAGAGATCGCGGGCGCGATGATTTCGATTTCTTCGCGGCCGATTTCTCCGGACTCGCCGGCATGAGGATTCAGTCCGGCGACAGCGATTCGAACATCCCGACTCTTTAGCGGTTTTGAAACTTGGCCGATTTCTTCGGTCGAGTTTTTCCTGCGGCGAACGAACTCAAGAAGTAACATACCGACACGAACGATTTCGGTTTGTTTGAGAGCACTCGGAACTTTCGCGAGCGGAATGTGGCAGGTGACCAGCGCGACCGTGAGTTTGCCGCCGGTGAGACACATCGCGAAGTTTTTCACGCCACAGCGCTCGGCAAAGAATTCGGTTTGGCCCGGAAACTTGAATCCGGCTTCGTACATCCGCGCTTTGTGAATGGGGCCGGTCACGACGGCATTCAGTTCGCCACGTCGCGCGCGGGTGACCGCTTCCTCAAGAGCTGCTGCCGCAGCGCGTGCGGTTTCGATCGACGGCGCCCCCGGTTGGCAGTTCGGCTGGCGACCGATCACGACATATTCGGCGGACTCGGGAACGCGCCCGGATTTCAGCGCAGCGTCGACAACCTCCGGCCCAATGCCGGCGCAATCTCCGAGCGTGATTCCTATCCGCGGTCGCATGGCGCATCTTCAACAAACCAGCGATTGCGGTCAATTGCCCGACGCGAGAGAGGATCCGCCTTCGCCAAGGCTACAGGGGACAGGCGTGCAAGAGAACGTTGTCGATTTGTCGATCGAACAATTAGAAAGTCTTGATGTAGGCCTTCGATCGCAGACTGGCGAGCCACTTTTCCTGAAGATGCTGGGCTTCTTCGTGCATCAGCTTCTTTTCGATATCCGGGCGTGCGTCGGCCAGCGATTTAATTTCGCCGCCGTGTTTGTCTTCGACTTTGAGAATGTAGTAGTTGCCGCTGAACTCGAGAATGTTGCTGATTTTGCCGGGTTCGAGATCGAAAGCGGCTTTCTCAAGCGGACCGGCCAGGGTCTTGCGATCAACCCAGCCCCAATCGCCGCCATTTTCCCGGGTACTGTCTTCGGAATAAAGCTGGGCCATTCGATCAAACTCGGCCCCGTGCTGTAGTTTGGTGAAAATTTCCTCCGCCATCGCTTTTTGGGCGGCGGCTTCGCCGTCACTGGCGTGACTTGGAATCATGATCAGTCGGAGCTTGATTTGCTCCTTGCTGGTGAATTCTTCGCGGTGAGCTTTGTAATATTCCTCCACCTTCGCGGGCGAAGCGACCAAGTCCATCTTCACGTTCTTGCTCCGCATCGCCTGGACGATCATTTTTTCCATCTCCATCTTCTTGAACTCGCCCATGGTGTAATTCTGGGCTTCGAGCGTCTTGATGAAGGTGTTGCGATCGCCGCCAAAATCAGTCCGGATAATATCGTGCATCCGGTCTTCCACGAAGTGATCGGGAATCTCGAACTTTTCTCCCTTGAACGCCTGAAGGATCAGCTGGCGGTCGATTAAATCCTGAAGGGCAAGCTCGCGTGTCTCTTTGATTTTCTTAATCAGGTCCTCTCCGCTGAACTGGGCGCGCAATAGCTTCTCGCGAGGTCCGACCAATCCGCGGACTTGCGAATAGGTAATGACTTCGCCGTTCACCACCGCGGCGACGCCGTCGACGACTTCGGCCTCGGGTTGCGCGGCGTAAATACCTCCGCCAATGAAGCTGGCGGCGATCAGTCCGACAAAAATTGGGCGGATCATGTAAATTTCTTGGTTAGTTCCAGGACCTCGCTGAGGTGCGGGGGTTTTGCAACTAAACGAGGGAATTTGCCGTCCACAAGTACAAAATCACCTCGACGGGTCAGCATGAGCTTGCGCTCCTTGGTTTCCACCCTGGAGACGCCGGCCTTTGCCGCCGCCAGTTTGATTTCCGCCAGGAGGAACAAGTTCTCGACCGCGGGCGGAAACTTCCCGAACCGATCCCGCCATTCCTTCCGAACCCGGTCAGAGTGATCGCGCGTGCTGATCTCGGCCACTTCGCGATAAGCTTTGATCCGCAACGCGGTATCGCTGATGTAGCTCGACGGCACGAATGCCGGAACGCGTTGCTCGGGCCTGGGTTGCACGAATTCGGCTTCATTGGTTGCCACAAAATCGAGACTAAGATCGACGTCCAACCGCGGGCGAAACTTTCGGCCTTTCAACTGCGCGACTGCCTGCTTGAGCAGCTGGCAATACAAATCGAAACCGATTGCGACGATGTGTCCACTCTGGGCCGTGCCGAGAATGCTGCCCGCGCCGCGAATTTCGAGATCGCGCATGGCGATGCGAAAGCCGGCCCCGAGCGAACTGTATTGCTTGATCGCATTAATGCGTTTGCGGGCGGCGCCGACGGTCATCATTTCGCGGGGCAACAGAAGATACGCGTAAGCTTTGTGCTCGGCCCGCCCGACGCGGCCGCGCAGTTGGTAAAGATCGGCCAGCCCGAAGCGGTCTGCGCGGTCGATGATGATTGTGTTCGCGTTTGGGATGTCGAGGCCGCTCTCAATGATCGTGGTGCAAACGAGCACGTCGATTTTTCCGGCGACAAAGCGGGCCATGATTTCTTCAAGCTCGTCGGCGTGCATTTGCCCGTGGCCGATTTCGACCCGCGCGCCGGGCACGAGATCGACAATCTTCTCGCGGACGCGCTCGATCGACTGGACGCGGTTGTGCAGAAAATAAACCTGGCCCTGGCGCTCGAGCTCTCGATTGATCGCGTCGCGGATGATTCGTTCGTCGTAACCGCAGACGATCGTCTCGACCGGCAACCGATTGAGCGGCGGAGTTTCGATGGTCGACATGTCTTTCACGCCAACGAGCGAAAGATAGAGCGTACGTGGAATTGGCGTCGCGGAAAGGGTGAGCACGTCGACGAGTTGGAAGAGTTCCTTGAATTTTTCTTTGTGGAGGACACCGAAGCGTTGCTCTTCGTCGATAACGACGAGGCCGAGATCTTTAAAGACGACGTCGCCTGAAATCAGACGATGGGTGCCGATTACGATATCGACGCCGCCCTCCCGAAGCAGCTCGATGATTTTGCGTTGTTCACCTTGCGATCGGAAACGGCTGAGCATTTCGATTCGCACTGGGTAATCCAGCATGCGCTGGCGAAAAACTTCGAAATGCTGCTGGGCGAGCACGGTCGTAGGCGCGAGGACCACGACCTGTTTGCCGTCCATCACCGATTTAAATGCGGCGCGAATCGCAACCTCGGTTTTGCCGAAGCCAACGTCGCCGCAAATCAGACGGTCCATCGGTCGCGGACGTTCCATGTCGATCTTTGAGTCGATGATCGCCCGCATCTGGTCGGGCGTTTCCCGAAATGGAAATGAATGTTCGAATTCGCGCTGCCATTTGGTGTCGGGGCCGAACGCGTAACCGGGAACCGTTTCGCGCTCGGCCTGAACGGCGAGCATTTTGCCGGCGTAATCGAAAATAGACGCAGCGGCGCTCCGTTTGGCGCGGGCCCATTTTGCATCCGCCAGCGAACTCAGGCCCGGCGAGCGTTTGCCGACTCCGACGTAACGCGAAACGAGATATGCTTGTTCGAGTGGAACGTAGAGTCTGGCTTCCTCGGCAAATTCAAGCGTGAGGACCTCTTGCTCTCCATTTGTAGAGGTCGGGATTTTTGAAAGCCCAAGAAAACGACCGACGCCATGTTCGAGATGAACGACCAAATCGCCTTCGTTCAGCTCGCTGAAGTCGATTTGAGCGCGGTGACGCTCGGCATGATAAAGCCGGCGCCGGGCGTGAGGCGCAAAACGGCCGAATAATTCGGCCGCGGACAAAATGACAAGATTTGCAGCCGGAAAACAAAAACCGCGGGCCAGCGTGCCGAGGACCAGATCGATATTCTGAAGCGCTTCGGCGGTAATGAGTTCACGGAACCGCTCGATCTCGCCTTCCGTTTGAAAATAAACTACGACGCGCGCCTGATCTTTTCGCCATTCATTCAGGTGTTTGATGAATTGATCGCGTTTGGCCTCCGCCAGCAGAAAATCGCCAACCGCGAATTCGCCTATGTTGCAATCCTGAAACGCGCCGCTGAAATCTTCGGGGCCCTCTTCGATCCAGTTTTCGCTGATTTGAATCCGGGCCTCTGAATTTTCGTCCGGATCCAGATCGATGATGGCATCGTCTTTGCCGACGTAATCGCGAACGCTGCCGGTCTTGTCTTCGGCCGCGCCGAGAAGGATATCGACTTTGCGCAGGTCGCGGACAGACGTCTGAGTATCGACATCGAATTCGCGGAGAGATTCAACGTTGTCGCCAAAGAACTCGATGCGAACCGGCAGCGGAGCCTGCCAGGAATAAAGGTCGACGATGCCGCCACGAACGGCGAACTGCCCGCGAGTAGTGACTTGGGGTACGCGTTCGTATCCGGAGGCGCTCAATTTTTCCAGAAGGCGCTCCATGGTTGTGCCGGCACCGCGTTTAATCTTCAAAGTAGCTCCCGGAACGGCACCGCGTTTCGGAGCGGGTTGATCCAGACTGGCGCGGGTGGTGACGATCACATGCGGGCCGGCTTCGCCATCGATCGTGGCGAGAAGGGCGAGCCGCTCGGCCGCGATTTCCGGATCCGGCAACACATTTTCGACTGCCGCGAATTCGGCTTCGGGCAGAAACTGCGCCTCAGGCAGCCAGTTTAGCAAAGTCTCGAAGACGGAATCCTGAGCGCGCACGCTTCGACAGAGGATCCACACTGTCTTGCTGGCGTGCCGGGCGATCACTGCGGCGAGAAATGCCCGCGCCGGCTCGATGACGTGTGAAAATTTTACCGGCGCCCGAGCTGCCCGTATCTCGTCCAGCTTGCGCGCAATCGGTGCCGATTGCGCAACGCGCTCAATGAGGTGAGTAGTGAGCGGCTTTTCCACCAGCAATGTTCGATGAAATCACGCGATCCATCAAAGTGGATCGGCCGCTCCGCGGCGCTGACGATTAATGCGGCTTTGCCAATTCATAACATCGAGCAAGGAACTGCTCGATCGACCTCACGTGCCTGCGCGCGAGATTTAATTCGTGATTGTGACCGGCGTTCCGACAGAAACCGATTTGAAAAAATCCTCAGCCATGAACTCCGGCATCCGAATGCAGCCGTGCGAAGCGGGATAGCCCGGAAGATATCCGGCATGAAGCCCGAACCCCGGGGCGATTTGCATGTAATAAGGCATCGGCGCGCCTTTAAAATGCGTGCCGGGCGGTTTCGGATCACTGACGGCGACGTTCGGTTTCACGACCTGATCGCTTTTATCCACGAAGTCGCCATACATGCTGGAAGCGTGGTTCCTGTCTTTATTGACGACGGAAAAATGGCCAATCGGCGTATTTTTTCCTTCCCGTCCGGTGGAGAGCTGCGAAATCCCAACCAGCATTCCATTCTTATAGAAGTAGGCGCGCTGTTCCTTGATGCTGATTTTGATCGTTGGTTTTCCGCCGATATGATCGCCGTCCCAGTAGGAAACGTTGTCGACCGGCGCATTGGAAGTTGGCTGATTTCCGTAGGTTCCGCCGAGGTACTGGGTTTGACCCGAATAGCGGATGTCCTCCTGGCAGCTGGTGACGAAAAAGGCTGCGGCAGCGACGATTAAGAGGGAGAGATAAAATGAGGAACGCATAAAAAATTTTCGGTCGAACCCTCTACCGGGAAGACAGTCAAAGTCAAGGGACCTGACCACAAGAATTCCGGAGAAATTAGCTGCAGAGCGCGGCTTGAATTGTGCTTTGGCTAAGCAGACTTTCGCGGGGATTACTCCCGCCATGCCAACTTACGAATATCACTGCGAAAAATGCCATCAGAACTTCGAAGCATTCCAATCGATGCGCGATAAACCGTTCACTCAGTGCCCCAAAGAACTTTGCCGGCTTCCAAAATGGGGCCATGGCAGGGTAAAAAGATTGCTCGGGACGGGCGCCGGAATCATTTTTAAAGGATCGGGATTTTACACCACCGATTATCGCAGCAAGGCCTACAAAGAAGCGGCCAAGAAGGAAGCGCCGGCGAGCCCGAGCGGTGACAAATCGTCCGGCGGTAAGGAATCAAAGTCAGATTCGTCTCCAACAACCAAGCCGAAGAAAGATTCAGCGGCATGACGACAGACACGATCACAAAAATAATCTGCGCGGAATGCCGGCACGAGAACGAGGCCGAGCGAATTTACTGTCACAACTGCGGCGAACGGCTGGATCGTTCTGCAGTCGTTGCGACAAAGAAAGCCGAAGATCCGGCGGAAACTCACCGGCGCCTGCGAAAGATGCTGTCGGGTCCGAGTCGCACTCGCCAGAATTTCTTTACTGCCAGCAAGCTGCTGTTAGCGGCTGCGGCGACGGCCGGTTTGGTTCAAATGGTCCTGCCGCCGGAATTTCCGGAACCGGTGAAAAACGTTGGAATGATGCAAATCGATCTCCAGCTGGAAAGCGCACCTCAGCGATCGGCGGAATTGAATTACTCGCAGCAAGACATCAACGGATATCTGGCTTATCGCCTCACCACGAAAAAAAGACTATTGAACAAGCCGTTCCTCGATTTTGGGCGCGCGGCCGTTGTCTTCAAAGAAGGTTATTGCGTAATCGGCTGGGAACGATTGTTCTTCGGATATCCTCTTTACAGCCAGTCCTCGTTTCGCATGGATTTGAACGCCGGAAAAATTTCAGCCGTAAGGACCGGCGGCTGGATTGGGCGGCTTCCCATTCATCCCGCGCTCCTGAAATATGCCGATGTGATTTACGCCGACGTTTGGTCGGCGCTGGATCATGAGCGCAAACTACTGTCAAAAATGGGCAGCGTGACCTTTCACGACGGCAGCGTCACGATCGCTCCGCCGGCGCGTGGATAGAAGAAGGCCGGCGGTCCTTTCGAACGCGCCGGCCAACCAACCAAAAAAAGTGGTTTTGGTCATCCTTTAGTAGCGGAGACCATGTTCCGAAAAACCGGACCTCTGATTGTGCCGTCCGGTCTAAATATTGGACGTAATCCGTCCTGAGAGTTTCACTTTTTCTGAGGAAAAATCGGCCTCGCCAATGCCGTTGTTGCGCAACTAATCTGAGCACAACTGTTTGTGAAAACTCGGCTCAGCCGGATCTTTTTCGCGTCGCTTTTCGCGTTTTGCCCAGTAGCCGGCCGTGGTTTCGAATTCTCTGAGCATACTGTAAGTCCGTCGGGCCAATTCATCGTTTACGGCGCCGATGATGCGACTCGCGGCGCCTTGTCGGAAGTGGCCGAACGGATCAAGGCAAATTTCCTGTCTGTTCTGAAACGTCGCGACGCGTGGAGGATTGCGGTGGTGGTCAATTTGCAATCGCGGGCGGTGAATCTCCCGGAGGTTCCAGCTACCGACCTCCGCTTCAGCCAGACTGAAACCGGAGCAAAGCTGCAGCTGAATCTCGCGGTTTCGGCAAAAACCGATCCGCTGACAATCGAGCGAGCGCTCGCCAGGGTGATCGTCATAGAAATGATTTATCGGAGTCAAACTGGAGTAGTCGCCGGAGACGTTTACGTCGAGCCGCCGGGGTGGCTGGTAAACGGTTTGCTGGCTTCGGCGCCGAATAAAGATCGCACTGAATTGGTGGGTGTACTCTCAACTCCGGCCCGCGAGATTAGTTTGACGGAATTTTTAAATCAGCGCCTGGAAACGTTGGATTCTTCGACCCGGCAGATTTATCGCGCCTATTCCTTCGTTTTGGTCCAGATGTTGATGGACAGCCCAAATGGACGTTCGCGTCTGGGGCACTATATCGACAATTTGGCGTTTGCTACCAACGATCCGATCGCCGATTTGCGCGCGGCATTTCCCGAACTTGGTGACTTTGGCAGAGCTTGGAAAACGAAGATCGCTGATTTAAAGACCGGAGCGGACAAGGATCTTCTGAGCTTTTCGCAAACGGACGAAAAACTAAACGAATTGCTGCAAACGAATTTCCCTTCCAGAGATGGCGGTCAGGAATCTGTTTCGCTGGAAAGTTTTTCGCACGCGAAACCGAATCCGACTCAGCGGCGGACCTTGCAGGAGTTCAGCCAGCAATTGCTGTTGCTCGCGACTCGAGCGAATCCCATCCTGCGCCCAATTGTCCAGGATTATCAGCGGGCCGCCGATGAGGTTGTTCTTGGCCGAAAGCGCGGAATTGAGAAGCGCCTCGCGGAACTGAGATCGTTGCATACGAGGCTCGCAGCGCGGATGAACGACGTCGAAGATTATCTGAATTGGTTTGAAGCGGCGAAACTCGAAACCCCGAGCGGAATCTTCGACAATTACTTGCAGGCGACGACGTCGATCGAGGTTCAAAAACCGCGACGAAAGGACGCTCTTTCGGTCTATCTGGATGCGATGGAGATGGAGTTTTGACCTTTTCGGCGGCCCAATATGCCCAAAGTCGGATCGGACATGCTAAGTTACTGTGCAACAATAGCTCAGGGACGCTGTTTAATGAGTACAACCTCAACCCAAAGGAATTCAAAAATGGATGCTAAATTGTTTATCGCCAGCCTGCTGGCCGTCATCGGTCTGGTTGCTCCTGTGCAAGCCGGCAACGGTCATCATGGCGGCAGCGGCGGAAATTTCGTCTCGGGTCGCTCGGGCGCGGGACGCGGTGTCAGTCCATCGTTCAGTTCGATGCCAGCGCGAAGCTTTGGCGGCAATCGTATGATGTACTCAGGGCAACGCTTTTCCTCATATGGAATGCGTTCTCCGAACGTGATGCGTTATCACCCTCAGTCGGTGAATTCGAACTTCGGCGCCCAGCGGCTCGCCCAGGGAAATTTCCAGGCAAACCGGTTCAATCATTCGGCGAACAATCCGCGGATCGGCGCCAATCGAAACGGTTTCGCCTCGAATAACCATGCGCTCAATAGCCAGCGCTTTGGTTCCGGCCAATTTCGCAACGCGCAAGGCCGCCTCGCGCCCAACTGGAAGAATCACGTGGTCGCCCAACATGCAGGAAACTGGCACTCAAATTGGAGCCATAACCATTCTCATTGGTGGCACGGCCATAATTGGTGCTTCATCGGTGGCTCCTGGTTCGCCTTTGATGTTGGGTTCTCGCCCTGGTGGCCTTGGTGGTGGGATTATCCGTACTACGGTTACGGATACGGCTATCCCTACGGATACGGGTACGGCTACAACTACGGAAACGGATACGATCAAGGTTACGGGGATTCCGGCGTTTACGACAGCCA
>JAJPJU010000319.1 GCA_021324035.1 Spartobacteria bacterium
CGCAGGTTTCGATTTGCTTGATCGTTGCCGGATCGTGCTCGCCGAAAATTTTCGTCTGCCCTTTCACCCAGGCAGAATCTATCCGCGATTCTGGGTAGCGCACTCGTCTCGAGTGCTGGCGATCGTGTCTCACAATCGCTGACTTTACGGAAACTTGTTTTGGCGTGACGCCAACATCTACACGCGAGACGCGCGTGTTACCCGGACAGCCGTCTTTTCGCGACGGTTCTCCATTTGGTCACATTGCGTCCAGTTCGCACCGGCAGGGTTAGCCGGACCGCCGCAATGGAATCGAAGCGGACGCTGCGGAACGGAAGCTTGATGACTTTCGCGAGCCCTTTCTTCACCCGGCTCGGGATTTTTTGATAAACCAAACTCACATGCGGGTCCTTCGGCCCTTTGGTGGATATGCCAGCCGCGCGCCCCAGATCCATCGCCAGCCTTTTGAGAGCTGGGCTCGACTTGAACCGGACGAAAAGCGTTTTCGTGAATTTCGCTGAAAACGCCACGCCGCGAATATTCAGCCGGATCGGTCGCGACCGAAACTGCTGCAAAATCTTTTTTGGTGATTTGTGCTTTTCCGTGGTGACGAACAAAGTCAGATGCGGCTCAAAATTGGACGCGCGAAACTCTTTGCGCAGGATCCGGATGATCTCGCAAAACAAATCCCGCTCCGGTTTTGCCGGGAGGAGCTGGTAAACAATGGCGGTCTTCTTCATTTGGATAGGTGTGCGACCGTCGAGCCCAATGGTAAATCATTCCTTCTCCGGATGTCGATCCTGTGTCTTATGAATCAATTGGCGCGAAGCCGCGCTTGGCGGAGAGTATTGCATGCACAAAGCGGTTAAGAGCCAGGTGGATTGGACGGCGTTGCGAGAGGATTTTCCGATCCTGCGCGAGCGCGTCAACGGCCATCCCCTCATTTACTTCGATAGTGCTGCCAGTTCGCAAAAGCCGGCGAGCGTGCTCGACGTCGTGCGGAACTATTATGAGCACGAAAACGCGAATGTGCATCGCGGCCTCCATGCCCTGAGCGCACGCGCGACCGAGCATTACGAAAAATCGCGGCAACGGGTCGCCGATTTTATCGGCGCGAAAAGCGCGGATGAAATCATTTTCACACGCGGCACGACCGAAAGCATCAACCTGGTTGCTCAGACATGGGGCCCGAAATTCCTGCGTGCCGGCGATGTAATTTTACTCACCGAGATGGAGCATCACAGCAATCTGGTTCCGTGGCAGCTCCTGTCCGAACGTATTGGCGCCCAATTGCGGTTCGTTCCCGTGCGCGATGATGGGACCCTTGCGCTGGAAAAATTTTCTTCGTTGCTTACGCCGGAGGTGAAATTGTTCGCGTTCACTCACGTTTCGAATTCACTCGGGACCATCAACCCCGTTGCTGAACTTTGTGCGAAAGCGAAAAATATCGGCGCTGCAACCTTAGTCGATGCCGCCCAGAGCATCGGGCATATGCCGGTCAATGTTCAGGAGATCGGTTGCGACTTTCTTGCTTTTTCAGGTCACAAGATGTGCGCGCCAACCGGGATCGGCGCGTTGTACGGGCGCTTCGATGTTTTGGATGCAATGCCGCCTTATCAGGGCGGCGGCGAAATGATCGTCAGCGTGACCCTGGAAAAAAGCACATTCAAAAAACCGCCACAACGTTTCGAAGCCGGAACACCCAGCATCGCCGGCGCAATCGGCCTGGGCGCCGCGGTTGATTATCTCGAAGGCATTGGTCGCGGCGAAATCTTCAAACACGACGTCGATCTTACTCAGTACGCTTTGGAGCGAATGAAAGAGGTCCCGGGTCTGCGGGTCCTTGGAACCGCAAAAGAGCATGCCGGTGCGATCAGTTTTGTGATGGACGCCGCTCATCCGCACGACCTCACAACGTTCGCCGATCGCTACGGCCTGGCGATGCGCGGCGGTCATCATTGCAATCAGCCGCTCATGCGCCGTTTTGGCGTAACAGGATCAACCCGGGCCAGCTTCTATCTTTATAATACCCGCGAAGAGATCGACCGGATGGTCGAGATCCTTCAGAAGGCCGCGAATTTCTTCAAATGAACACCGAACTCGGAGAGCTCGAAGAACTTTATCAGGAAGTGATCCTGGATCATTCCCGCCGGCCGCGAAACTTCGGCGAACTGCCGGACGCGTCGGTCAAAGTCCACGGCGATAATCCTTCATGCGGTGACGAGATTCATCTCGCGATCAAGTTTGATGGCAATGGCGGATTGGAACAGATCAAGTTCACCGGTCACGGGTGCGCCATCAGCCAGGCCTCGGCATCGTTGATGACGATGAAGTTGAAAGGAAAGAAACGCGCTGAAGTCGAGGAGATGCTGCATGCATTTCACGATTTGGTCACAACGGAAAACAATCATGCGCCGAAAAATCTGGGCGATCTCCAGGTCATGCGCGGCGTCCGAAAATTTCCACAGCGGGTAAAATGCGCGATGCTTCCCTGGCGCGCGGTGGAACAAGCGCTTCGGCAGAGCGAAGGCGAATCCACCGTTTCGACGGAGGAACCTGAATTCGGTTAGCAATGCCAACCAACGTCCTCGGAACTGAATTGAAGTGCTGTTGTCGCGATCCGGTGACAGGCTTTTATCGCGACGGCTATTGCCGCACCGGTCCGGAAGATGTCGGGCTGCACACTGTTTGCGTCAAAGTTACGCGCGAGTTTCTCGATTTTTCCGTTCTTGATGGCAACGACTTGGTAACGCCGGTTCCGGAGTGGGGTTTCCCGGGACTTAAGCCCGGCGACAAATGGTGCGTATGCGTGACCCGCTGGAAATCCGCGCTCGAAGCCAACCGCGCCGCTCCGGTTGATCTCGAAGCCACCCACGCTTCCGCTCTGGAATTCGTCACCCTCGAAGATCTCAAGGCCTACGCGATCAAGACCTAGACTTGTAGCGGCGGTCTCTGACCGTCGATTTAGAAATAATTAATCTCACCAGCGTAGGGCCAGGCTGCCACCAGGTGTACGAGGCCGGCGCGAACGGGATTTTCGCAAACATATTCCCATTTCTCGGAATATGATCGCTCGCTTCGCAGAACGTGGTCAGAAAAGCCCTTCTGCCAATATGGGGACTTAGCTCAAGCCTCCGAAATTGTGCCGATAAGGTGCCTTTGAGGGATTTTACCCATTGTGAAAGCGATAATCGCTCTTCGTCTAACGTGACGAACAAATGAAAATGATCGGACATTAAGACATAGCGTCCAATCCACGCGCAGCGGTCGATACCAGTGGCCGCGAATTTCTTGAACTCGTTGTGAGTCGCGTCATTGCTAAGTAGCGGACGCCGATTTGCGGTGCAGGCGGTCACAAAGTAAATCGGCCAACGCTCATAAACAAAATCGAGCCGGGTCAGGCGTTCGGGGGGCATTCCATTTCTTCTTAGCCTGGCGAGCTTGCACGACAACTTTTTTCGACGGTCCGCCGCTACAAGAAATTTGGCCTGAAAGCAGCTTCTAGGCAGGCGTGCCGCGCCTGCCTTTGTCGATCGCAATTCTGTTTGTCGTGTGCCTTGCGTTTTTCGCGTCAAACGCTCGCGCCCAAGCCTGGCCGCCGCGCGAACCAATTTACGATTCGCGGACAGCCGATGGCGGTCCCCTGCAACCGTTCACTTTCAATCGTCCGCCCCAGCGCGCTCAGGCAATGCGGGTGGCTTATTATGTTCCTCATGCCCGGCGGACCGACCCGGTTCAAAGCACCGATGAAGAGCCGGAATCAAGAACGCCGGGATTCGATCTCACCGATTCGCATCCGATGATTCATGGAAATCGCGCCGTATTGCGAAATGGAATCGCTTACGCACCGTCAAACGCACCCGACAGTGTGAAACATGCGATCTGGGCGGTGAACACAATTTGTCGCCGGCCCTACGTCTGGGGCGGGGGACATGGATCGTTTCGCGACTACGGATACGACTGTTCCGGTACAGTTTCCTTTGCCCTTCATTACGCTGGAATGCTGAACCAGCCGCTGCCCTCGGGTGATTTTCTCCGTTACGGCCAGCGCGGCCATGGACGGTGGGTCACAATTTACTCACGGCACGGTCACGTTTGGGCAATGATTGCTGGCCTGCGCCTCGACACTACGGATTTGCGCTACGGCGGAGACGTTGGTCCGCGTTGGCACCTCGATGGGCGCGACACGTGGGGATTCGAAGCGCGTCATCCCGTCGGGTTGTAAAGCAACACATTCGCGGCCACCGTAACGGCGATTTGAAACTGCCGTTCAGCTTTTTTCTCGCCATGCGCTATCTCAAACCGAAGCGCACGTTTCTTTCTATCATTACGTTGATTTCAATTCTTGGCGTCACCCTCGGCGTCACTGTCCTGATTCTGGTCATTTCGGTGATGACCGGATTCGACCGCGAACTTCGGCAAAAGGTCATCGATTTTGACGCTCACATTCTGGTGACGAGCGAGGACATCTTGAAGGACTGGCGTCCCTTGAAGACGCAAATCGACAAACTGCCGGGCGTCGTTGCAACCGCGCCCTATGTGCAAGGACCAGTGATCGTCGAGTACCAAAACCGGCGGCTGGCGCCGATGATTCGCGGCATTGATCCGAAACAGGAGGAGAGCGTCGTGCCGTTGCGGAAGTTTGTTAAGTATGGAAAAGCGGATCTCGACGCTGACTCGGTGGTGCTCGGAATCGACCTCGCCCGCAAATTACAAATTAGCGTCGGCGAGAAGCTGACTGTTTATTCGCCGGGAAATCTCGGCCAGATCCTCGACGGCATTAAAAAACTCGAGAACGCGAAGGGTGACGAAGAAAAAGCCGCAGTCGACGAATTGCGCGACGTCATTCTGCCCAAGGAACTGACCGTGACCGGTATTTTCGAGACCGGCCATTACGTTCACGACTCAGAATTTTTGCTCGTGCCACTTTATATCGGCCAGGAACTTTATGGTCTGGGCGATTCGCTTCACGGGATCACGGTGAAGACCGACAACCCGTACGACGCCGAGCGTGTTAAAGAAGAAATCGAACCATTGCTGACCCCGCCGCAGTTTGCCGAAACCTGGATCGACATGAACCGGCAATACTTCGAAGCGGTTCGGCTGGAACGCACCGTCATGTTTTTCCTTCTTTTCTTCATCGTAGTCGTCGCCGCGTTCGGCATCATGAGCACGCTTATCACGGTCACCGTCCAAAAACGTCGCGAGATTGGGATCGTGAAAGCCCTCGGCGCAAATATTTCCCAAATCATCTGGGTGTTTCTCGGGCAGGGAACGGTCGTCGGATTTTTTGGAACGTTGACCGGTCTCGGGCTCGGAATGACCCTCATTCGGTATCGCAACGAATTCAGCCACTGGCTCGCGAGCACCCTGCACATCGAGATTTTCCCACGCGAAGTCTATCAGTTCTCGGAAATTCCCGCCCAGGTTGTTCCCTACGATGTCACGGTTATCTGCATCAGCGCGTTTCTAATCTGCGCGATCGCGGCATTGATCCCGGCCTA